>JBIOVO010000245.1:0-10699 GCA_044867735.1 Pyrinomonadaceae bacterium
ACAGATGTCCGAACTCCCAAAATGCATTCTCAGATCGGAAATCGTCTACCAGCGGGTTCTGTTCGACGTACTCCCCGACACCTGCGTGGGCCAGGATCGAAACGACGTAGCCGCCGCTGTCAGCCATGAAGTGGGCATTGGTAAACGCCACTGCACAAATGTACAGCGCAGCCACTAGCAACGCCGGCAGCAGTTGATTCGATCTCAACAACCGCCCGCTCGTTCCGATTTGTACGTTCTCTCTGGGCAACAACCGTCTCTGCGTGTCTCTTAGTTAAATGATGCCGAACCGTAGAGGGACCAGACACACAGGTCGCACAGAGATTTTTCAAATTACTTACGTACCGATTACGGAATCCTGTCGACAACTGTTTTACAAACGTCAACCATAGTCGCGGAGACGCGCTGCCAGCCGAAGTTTTCCCTGACTAACGCTGCCGCGCTCCTTCCGAGTCTATCAGCCAGACTCGCGTCGCTCAGTACGTTCACGATCGCATCTGCGAAGGCCTTCGGATCGTCGGCCAGCAGCAATTCGACTCCGTCGCGCAGCGGTAGCCCTTCGGCGCCCACTGTCGTCGAGATGACTGGTTTTTCCATGGCCATCGCCTCGTAGATCTTCAAACGCGTTCCGCCGCCGATTCTGATCGGGACGATGAAGGCCGTGGCTTCTTCGATGTACGGTCGCACATCGTCAACGCGTCCGGTGACCGCTATAGCAGTGTCGCGTTGCGCCAGCTCCAGAAGGGACGGGTAGGGAGCACGACCGACGATAGTCAAACGCAAGTCCGGTACGGCCTCGCGCACAGCCGGCATGATCTCGTGGATGAAATACTGCATCGCGTCTTCGTTCGGCAGCCAATCCATCGAGCCGGTAAAGACAAGACTGTTCGGACGGGTCGAGGTCGCGCTCGACGGTTTGAAAAAATCCACGTCTACACCGGTTGGAATGTCGTATACCTTCGCCAAACCATAATCCCGTTCCATCATCCGGGAATCAGCTTCGGAAACGGCGATCACACGATCCATGCGACGGCAGGCTTTGCCCTCGAACTTCTGCATCTTCCGCCACTGCCAGTAGAGATAGCGCCTTTTGACGGGGTTTGTCTGTATCTCGTAATGCCGTCGCCAGATCTCCGCTTCGACGTTGTGCTGGAAAAGAACGACTGGCGATTGCAGCTTCGAGGGCAGGTTCACTGCGGGCGCGAGAAAGTCGCAGATGATCACGTCGAAGTTCTGCCTCGCATCAGCATCTGCGATCGCCTTTGCCATCTGCTCCGACTTGTATTTCCGGATTGCATAAGGCAGGGGCGAGACAATATTCGCGGCGAGCTCCGCGTAAAAACCGGCGGAGAACTTTTCCCGGGTCGCGTGTGGAATGCGGATCAGTTCGTGACAATACTCCGATGCACTCGCAACCGCGTCCGGCGGAGCGGCGCCATCGTCGAGCGTCAAATAAGTTATCTGATGGTTTTTCTTGAGTTGTTTGAGAAGGTGATAACTGCGAATCTTTCCGCCTTTATCGACCGGATGGAGGAGTTCAGTTTTGAGCCACAGAATCTTCATCAAAGACTACACAGAAACCACAGATAACTCCGATTCGATCTGTGTAATCTGTGGATCCTCGCGGTCGAAGAACCTGCGCAGCCACATCTCAAAATTAACCAGCGCCCAGAGCCGTTCCGAATGATCTTCGCCCGACTGATGCAGCGACACGATCTTGCGCACAAACTCAGGCGCGAAGATCCCGCGCGACAAAGCGCGCTCACCGAGTACGTACTCATCAACCACCGATTTGTAAGGCCCTCGGAACCATGAGCCAATCGGCACCGGAAATCCCATCTTGCTTCGCGTCAGAATCTTCTCAGGCAGCACGCCCTTCATGCTTTCACGCAACACATACTTCGTCGTGCCGCCGCGCAGTTTCATCGAGTCGGGCATGCGGGCAGTAAACTCCACCAGCTTGTGATCGAGAAACGGCACACGACTCTCGATCGAGGTCGCCATACTCATCTGGTCCTGCTTCATCAAGAGTTCGTGCAGGTAAGTCTTGATATCGGCATACAGGAGACCATCGAGTAACGAAAGGTCCTTCGTCCGCTCCAGGAGCCTTCTTAGTTCGACATAAGGATCGATCTCGTGGATGCGGTCGCGGGTCTCACTGGTGAACATCTGCTGCTGCATCGGCGCCGGAAAGACTGCGAAGTTGTCGAAGTAGATGCTTTCCAGTTCTGGTGAAAGAACGAGGAACGTGCGCATGAGTTTCTGACGTAGGCGACCGCCCGGCAACATTCGTTCGATCTGATTTCGAATCGTGTCACGCGCGATTGCGGGAGTAACCTTGTTGTACTTGCGGCCAAGCGCCAGGTTCCAGATCGTGCGGCGGTAACGGCCGTAACCGGCCAGGAGCTCATCACTGCCCTCGCCTGTCAGCACAACCTTCACGTGTTCTGAAGCGAGTTTCGAAACGAAGTAGAGTGCGACGCTCGAAGGATGGGCCAACGGCTCGTCCTCGTGCCAAACCAGTTGCGGTAAGGCGGCGAAAAACTGTTCCGGAGTGACTGTGATCTCGTGGTGATTGGTCTTGTAAGCATCGGAGACGAGCCGCGCGTACTCCAGCTCATTCGCTTCACGTTCCTTAAAAGCAACGGAGAACGTCTTGATTGGCTCGGCGACCATGCCGCTCATCACTGCGGCGATCGCCGAGGAATCAATGCCTCCCGAAAGAAACATGCCGAGTGGAACGTCGGCCATCAACCGCAGGCGGACTGACTCGCGAAACAGTTCCGACCATTGCTCGATATAAGTTTTGTCGTCGCGGACCTCGGTTTCCTTGGAGAAATCGACGTCCCAGTAACGGCGGATCGAAACCTCACCATCACGCCACGTGAGCACGTGACCGGGCAGCAGTCGTTTGACTCCACGGAAGAGCGTTTCTTCACCGGAAGGAGCGTGATTCGCGAGATAGTCTGAAAGAACCGCGTAGTTGAGATCAGCTTTAATGGCCCCGGCTTCGAGTAGCGTTTTGATCTCGGAACCGAAGTAGAGCGAGCCGTCATCCGTGTGGACGTAGTAAAGCGGCTTCACTCCGAGCCGGTCGCGCGCAATGAAGAGCTCCTGTTTGCGCTGGTCCCAGATCGCAAACGCAAACATGCCGCGCAGGTAATCGACGCAAGCGGTGCCGTGCTCTTCGTAAAGATGAAGGATGGTTTCCGTGTCGCAGTGGGTGTTGTAGATGTGGCCCCGGGCTTCGAGCGACTCGCGATAATCGGCGTGGTTGTAGATCTCGCCGTTATAGGTGATGTGCAGCGTGGCGTCTTCGTTCGTCATCGGTTGATGACCACGCGAGACGTCTACGATGCTGAGGCGGCGATGGCCCAACCCGACGTTGCGATCGATGAAGAGGCCTTCGTCGTCGGGGCCGCGATGTGTAATTACGTCGCGCATCGCCTCGATGAGAGAGCGAGAAACCGTTCTTCCGGATCGACTCGAAAAAGCTATGCCGTTAATGCCGCACATAATTCAGGCCATTGATTAACGCTGATAGGTACGGATCTGATAAATCGATCTCCTGATCCGTGTCATTCTGTGGTGAAAAGCGCTCCCGCAACTGGCCATCGACAAATCTCAACCAGAGCCACTCAAACCGCTCTTCGGATCGAATGATAACAAGATCCAGAGTTTTTCCCCCAGAGACAGCAAAAGCGCGCCCTGCCTGCCCTTCGATTTCGGTGACGTTCCACTCGATTCCGTCCTTCTTTGGCAGCAGAAAGCTGGTGACTTCCTGCGCCGGCCCCAGGTTCGCCGCGTAAACCGCAGTCTTTGCGGGCTCCTTCTGTCCATAACAGTGCGAAACCCAGCCTTCTTCCTCGATCAGCCGGCCCGGGCCGAAACAGGTAATCTCGAGCGCTGCGTCCACCTGGGAGTCAAAGTGAAATCGAACTTCAATCCCATGCTTGACGGCGGAGCTCATGCCGTCGCGCACAATCCAGTAACCTCCTTTAATAAACAGGATGCTGCGCGCAATGGTTACCGGATCGCGGAGACGCGTGTAGCCGTCATGCTGACCGGAAACGAAGTCGAACCGGTTATTGCTAACCCATTTTTTGAGCTCGCAATTGGCTTTGCTCGCCCACGAAAACGCGGCGCCGGGAACGGAAGAGGATTCATCATCCAGAGTTACTGTGTTATGTGCATGAGAACTACGAAACCAATCCCTGAGATCCCTCGATCCTGTGTACGTGTAAGTGCCCGGATCGACGAGCATGGTGCGGCCGTTCGCAGCCAGGTCAAATGCGAGTGCGTCGGCGTGAGCGTGACCGCAGGCCAACGAGCCGTGCGGGCCACAATCGAAAAGCAGATAGTTCGAATCGCGTGTCCAGCCGTCGCGCATCACGAAGTAACCGCCTTCGGGAAAGGCTTTCGACGTTTCTGCCGGCTCTGCTGCCGAGATCGAATCAAATTGCTTTAGCCCTTCGACGCCCGTTAACCACAACAGCTCCTCCCCCGCATCCTCGGCGACGAACTTGTAATCGCCACGATTGAACAAGACTGCACCCGTTGCAAGCGTGCCGCGAAAGTCGTCCGACGCGCGAACGTCGAGCAGCGCCAAGCGTCCACCATCGTCGTCGCCGAAGAGCGGCGTCGTTCCGTCAGGGCGCGTGATGTACATCAGATGGTCGAGCAACAGGAGCAGATACTTTTCAACCTCGCTCGGAAGCGCGACGTTGTTCGCACGCGACAGGAGCAGGAAGTGAATGTAGAAATCCGTGGTGTAGCGGTGGTAGTAACTCGATTGTTCAAAATAGACGCCGTCAGCCCTCACGTGAATGGGAAGTTGTTCGACCAGGATCTGGCTGCCCAGTTTTTGCCATCGTTCCGCTTCTTTGAACTCCGGCAACAACGTTCCGAGGTAGAAGAGTCCCAGCGCTTCGCCGGTCAGGTGCGTGTTTGGACTGAAGTACGTCGATAGGTACGACTCGAGATGCCGCGCACTGAGATACAAAAACTTCCGCGCTCGTTGAAGGGTTTCGTTCGACAGCGATGTTGACGACTTGAAAAAGTGGAACGCCCAAAGCCACGAGATCGATCTAAAAGCGACTTCAAGACTGCTGGCCCAGTTGATCCCGAGCTTCGGTGGGTTCGCCTCCATCCATGCTTCGAGATGCTTTACAAAAACGCGGGCATAGCGTTCGTCAGCGGTAAGCAGATACGCCTGGCCCAGCGTCATGAAGTACTGGTGCCGGTTCAGCTCCCAGATGATCTTTTTGTCTCCGGCAATTTCGGCATCGAGATAGTCGAGCCGGCTCCAGTGCTGTAGTGGAAGGCGTTTGCCGGAGATTGGTTCGAAGTGCCAGTCGATCGGATCGCCGAAACTCAGAGCCGTAAAACCGAGCAGGTCAAAGCGTCCTTCCCAGATTCGATCTGCTTTGTCGACCAATTTCTGCGCCGTCGTGGGCCATCGCGATTTGAGCTCTGCCGCGGTCTGTTCCGGAGATTTGAAACTGGCAAAGAACCCGGGTTCGGATCCTGGCGAATTCAATAACGAAGCGAATTCATCCTCAGTCGGCAATTTCGCAAGGCTGGACCACCCCTGCCGTTCACTAAACGCAGCGATCTTCTGAGCCGCGCGCACGCGCAACTCATGAATCGATGCATTCTTCAGCTTCTCAATCCTCATCCGTAGCTATCCGTGCAACCAACCTGGACCGGGTCAGTACCACCTCGCGGTAGCGGGTGGCTCGACGAACAGATCCAAGAACATTAGTAGATTTGACGATGCCACATTTGATCCACCCGCTACCGCAAGGTGGTACTGACCCGACCCAAGTCAGAGCCGGCCTTGTCGGGCAGCGTTCGTTCAACCCATCATCTCCATCAGCTCGTAAAGCTCTCTGACCGCTCGCTCCGTCGCCGTCCCTGGCTTGTAGAACATCTCGTTCGCCACTGCGATCCGCGTCGCTGAATTCTCTCGCGGGTCCACGAAGCTTCGCTCGACTGCCGCGACCGTTTCGTCAACGTTGTGAACGCTCGTCGCAGCGCTCGCCAGCAGGTCGACATAGCTCGGTTCAATGTCGGTATTCTTGATCAGCTCCGGCACGTGAATCCGGATCAGCGGCCGATCCAGTAACAGGTACTCGAACCCAACTGAACTGTGGTCCGTGATCATCACGTCTGCCGCCGCCAGGTACGGCGAAGAATTCGTTCCGGTCGCAAGCACACCATCAAATTGCTGCAACAGCGGCTCCAGTCGCGCGCCCCAATCGACACCGCCCGAGTTCACAAATTGCAAATCACGCGAACGGTCGTGCAGTTTTACTATAATTGCATAACCCGCCTCGCCGAGACGCTGCACCAACTCTTCACCCATGCTAACGACCGACGAATGAGGGGACCACGTCGGCGCGTAAAGAATCGTTCGCCGCGCGGGATCGATGCCCATGTCACGCAGCAACGGATCTCGCTGTAAAGATCCATCGACAAGACAATCGAGTTTCGGCATTCCGATCAAACGCGCCGCCGGGCTGCCTTCATCGATCGCGCCGCACTCGATAAAGTGGCGCAAGCGCCGTTCATTAATAAAGAAAAGCCGATCCCAGCTGCGCATCGATTCCGAAGGCGAGTCGTAAACGGTGCGATACTTTCCCGCCACGCCATGAAACGTCTGCACGCGGCGAGCTCCACGCGGCAGACTCATCCACAAGAAGTCGGCCGCAAGATAAACATCAAACTGTATGAATTTAGCCTGTCGTGGAGTGACAAATCTGAAGGGTTGAACGGCGCCAGCATAGATCGACTCGGTGAGTTCCGGCTTCTCGCTGGCGGCGAAGTAAAAATCCATTCGCTTATCGCACTGCAAGCGCTCGACAATCGGCGCGATCGTCGCGTAGTTCATCGCGGTCCTCGCGTTAACCAACAATCGACGTCGATCGGGTGAACGCCAGCGCTGCCATTGCTTGTCGAATCCGCGGGCGGTCGTGATTAGGCGCTTAAGACTCATCTAGGCGAGGCGCTACAGTTCTTGAAAAGGTTTTCTCACGCAAAGGCGCCAAGACGCAAAGTTAAGACCCTCGGCTTCAACCGTTCAGAGTTCAAGCTTTAGCTTGCTGGTTACGCGAAAGCAGCCTAAAGGCTGAACTCTAAACTTTGAAGCCCGCGGTCTGCCTTTGCGCCTTAGCGCCTTTGCGTGAGTAAGCTTTCTTGTGCTCCCTCCATCATCGGGAAAACTTCCTCAACCGCGCGCTGATAGTCTTCCGGAAAATCGATCTCAATCCACGGCAGCCCACGTGTGCTCAACGCGTGTAACGGATGATGGCGGGCAAACTCCCGAAACGCGCGCGGCGCCCAATCCTTGACCGCACCCGTCTCGATCAGCTTGTTCATGTACTCGACGAGCAACTTCGCACCGTTCGCGCTGAACTTCACGATACCGACATTCTCGCCATCAGCTTCATTCGGATCCATGTCCTTAGAGATATCGACGACGAGTTGTTCTTTGACTTTGACCTTCATCTCCTCGTCGCCGAGCGGGGTGATCTCTTTCTCAGTGTCGGAAATCAACAACGCATCGCCGCGAGTTGGTTCGAGCAGGTCGGCCAGCAACTGTGGATGAAACAGCACGTCGCAGTTGAGCACCACAAAGCCTTCCGACAAATGTTCCTTGGCCAGCCAAAGTGAATAAAGACTGCTGGTCTCAGCGAACTTTATGTTTTCGACAAAGGTCACGTCGCTCCCGCACTCTTCTCGAATACTATCTGCGCCAAACCCAACCACCACGACGATCTTGCTGATATCGAAACTCTTCAAGGTTTCGATCTGTCGATGCAGGAGAGTTGATCCTCCGATCTCGACGAGACACTTAGGCTTCACAGCAGCGCCGTCGAGCCGTGTTCCTTTGCCGGCCGCTAAGATGATTGCTTTCATGAGGGCATGCTCAGCTCCGTCGGCGCACTCGCCACCGGGCTTCGCTTGAAAACTTCCTTTACCTTATTGAAATACCAATCTCGTTCGTTACGGCTGATGGCGAACAGCAAAAACAGCCCCGCATAAATCAACGCCGCCACCAGCGATTGCACGATCATCAGTGACCACGAACCCTGAATATTGCCGCGCGTCAAGAGCACAAAACCACCCATCACGATTGCCGGCCACGTCGCCGGCCAAACACTCTTCCGCACGACCGTAAGAACAGGTAGCTGCACGCGCCTGCACGCCCTTGGAAACACTACAAACATCGAGATCACGATCATCGGAATCAATGTGCCGACGGCGACTCCGATCAAGCCATAGCTGCGCACCAGCAAAACGCTCAAAACAAGATTACCAACCGCCATGCTGATGTTCGAAAACGCCAGGAACTTGTGGAGGTCAGAACCCTTCAGTATCACGGACGACGTCGCGTTTCCCACCCGCAGAGCAACCACGAAACTGAGAATGTAAATTACGTTAACACTCTCGGCGAACGCCGGCCCAACCCAAACCATCACGAGCGACCGGGCAGTTAGTCCCAGCACCGTCGCGAGCGGCACTACCATCGCCAGAGACAACCGCGTGCCCTGCACGAGGATCTTCTGCAACCGATCGGTGCGCTGCACGGTTGAGCTGTCCACCACGACCGGAAACAATACCGCATTGAGCTGATCGGTAATTCGCTGAACGATCTCAATCAAACGCTGAGCGACGGCCCAGATCGCGACCGCGCTCGTGCCCATGAACGCGCCGATGACAATCGCGTCGGTCGAGTAGTTTAGCTTATTCGCGAGGTCGATAATCAGAATGAAGACGCTGAAGCCGGTGATCTCTCGCAGTCGTTCGCGCCGGAAGAAACTCGGACGAATGCGGAGCGCGGGAAAAACTCGATATGCGTTCAGCGCGTAGGCGAAGTAACTGAGGATGCGAACCGCCGTGGTTGCAGCGACTAGTTCGGCGAGTCCGTAACCGGAAAGCAGAACGATCACGTTGACGCCGGCGACTACGATCGCGGTCACGAAGGCCACGACGCCATTCAGATACTGGCGCTGAAAGCCATTTACGATTCCACCAAAGACACTGAACGGAAAACCCAGTGCGACATAAGCGCTGATGAAAAGTAGAACCGTCTGTCCGATCCTCGTCTGCTCGCCGGTGAGTGGAAAGATTCTTTCGAGATTGAGTGCGATCACGATCGCGAGCAAGAAGGCGACGATACCGACGCCGCTGAACATGCAGAACATCGTGCTCGCGATCTCATTCAGCGCGGTGGCGTCGCCCTGCGCGCGATACTTCGCGGCGAAGCGGACATTGGCCACGCCGTAACCGAGATCCAGCATGGAGAAGTAGACGGTGACTGACGCGACGAGGATCCAGAGTCCGTAGGCCGACTGCCCGAGGTGCGCCACGTTGAATGGCAGCATGAAGATGCCGAGCAGCAACTCCGTGCCGGTGACGAGATAGTTCACCGAGACGTTTTGAAAGATGAGCTTAGTTGGGCTTGGATGCGACACGTCGATCGTTAAAAAACCTTCTCACGCAAAGGCGCAAAGACGCAAAGCGCTGCCGCGCTTCCGGAGTTCTTACTTTGCGGCTTTGCGCCTTTGCGTGAGAAAACCATTTTAAGCGCTCCTCAGATTACGATCCTTCCAGCGCTGCCTCACGATACCCGCGAAGAACCAGATCCACAGCTCATCCTCAAACCGAGCGATCGCATCGCCACGCGCCATCGCGGTCCAGCTCGAGAAAAACTTCCTCAAGCACGTCCGGTACAAGTACCGCGGCACGCCCGCGATGTGCGGCATCGTCGAAAAGTCGAGCGTCGTACGCTCGGGCGACTCCATATCCAGCCGGTTGTTCTGATAAAGAATCGCGCGACTGATCCCGTGCCAATAAAACCACTTCCGAAAGTACTTCTTCGTCAAACGGTCTTCCGGAATGACGTGATGCACGATCAGATCCGGCGAATAGAAACCACGCAAGCCCGCGGCCTTACCGCGTTGCGCCCACTCCCGCACTTCCTGGCCCAACAGCGTGCCTGCTTTTCGTCCAATCGCGTTGTCCCACAATCCAGCACGATCGAAACACTCGCGCCGGAAAACCATATTCACACCAAGCGCCACCTTATCGCCAAACTCGATCGGTTCCGGACCATAATCCAACAGCGCGATCACGCCCCAGTGCTTACCACCGCGATTCGGCATCCAGTTTGGCACGTGCCCGCTCCAGATCGGCAGTGCCTTGCCACCAACATAGTCACAACCAAGTCGCTCGAGCGCCTCTTCTGCATTCGTCATCCATTTCGGATCCACGCGAACGTCGTCATCCGTGATCGCCAGAATCTCACCCTGCGACGCGCGTATGCCGGCGTTTAGGGCTGCCGACCTTCCCTGTTCCTTTTCCAACAGGTAGCGAAGTGGAACGGGAAACGAGTCGATGCGCTGTTGGACCACCTCGCGAGTGTTATCACGGGAGTTGTTATCCACGATGATCACTTCCCACGGCCCGCTCGACTCGAGATTCTTCAGACTGTCCAAAGTCTTTACCAGCTCTTCGGCTCGATTGTACGTGGCGATAATGACTGAAAATCTCATCTTCAACTCTTCAACTGGCTTTGCCCGAAAAGTAGGGCCTGACTTGGGCCGGGTCAGTACCACCTCGCGGTAGCGGGTGGATCAATTTTGGCAGTATCAAATTTACTGATGTTTTTGGATCCTGATCGTTGATCCACCCG
>JBIOVO010000246.1:0-2159 GCA_044867735.1 Pyrinomonadaceae bacterium
TCCACGTGCCCGATCGTCCCGATGTTCACGTGCGGCTTGGAACGGTCAAATTTTTCCTTCGACATCTCTTTTATCCCCGTGTGCGCAGACCGCCAGTCTGCAATTTAGTTGAAAAGAAAAGGCACAGACTCGAAAGCCTGTGCCGCTTTACTTCGCTACTCCCTGGACCTTTGCCACAATTTCCTCCGCGATGTTCTTTGGCGCCTGGTCATAACGCTCGAAGTGCATCGTCGAAGTGGCCCTCCCCTGAGTTGCCGATCGCAAATCGGTCGTGTAACCAAACATCTCGGAGAGCGGTACAAAAGCCGTAATAACCTGGGCGCCGCCGGGTCGGGGTTCCGTCTTCTCAATTTGCCCGCGTCTGCGCATCAGGTCGCCATTGACCGCGCCCATGTAGTCATCAGGGGTAACAACCTCAATCCGCATGATGGGCTCAAGCAAAACAGGCTTTGCTTTTCTAACTGCGTCCTGAAACGCGAGTGAACCAGCGATATGGAAGGATCGCTCATCGGAGTCGACCTCGTGGTAACTACCGAATACGAGGCGCACCTTGATATCCACCAGCTCATAGCCAGCCAGAAATCCACGCTCCATCGCGTCTCTAATTCCGGCCTCGACCGGCTTGATGTACTCCTTCGGAATGGCGCCGCCAGTGATCTTGTTCTCGAAGACAAAGCCCTCACCCGGAGCAGGCTCGATTTCAATCTCAACGTGGCCGAATTGACCGCGGCCGCCAGTTTGCTTCTTATAAACCTCTTTGCCGCTCGCAGGTTGGGTAATGGTTTCGCGATATGCGACCTGCGGCTTGCCGACATTGGCCTCAACGCTAAACTCACGCTTCATTCGATCGACAATGATCTCGAGGTGCAACTCGCCCATACCGGCAATAATTGTTTGACCGGTTTCCGGATCGGTTGAAACGTTGAAGGAAGGATCTTCCTGAGCAAGGCGATTCAGAGCGACGCCTAACTTGTCCTGATCCTGTCGTGTTTTCGGCTCGACCGCGACCCGGATGACCGGAGCCGGAAACTCCATTCGCTCAAGTATAATGGGCTTGTTCTCGTCGCAAACGGTATCGCCGGTTGTAACCTGCTTCATACCGCCAATCGCGATGATCTCGCCTGCGCTCGCGTCCTCGATATCTTCACGCTTGTTTGCGTGCATTCGCATCAACCTGCCTACACGTTCCTTACTGCCCTTCACCGGATTGTAGGCATATGACCCGGCCTTGATCGTGCCGCTGTAGATGCGCACGAAAGACAACTGGCCCAAGTGCTTGTCGGCCATGATCTTGAAGACGAGGCCCGCAAACGGAGCGGACGCCTCTGGGGGACGATTCTCGACAGCGTCTGTTTTAGGATTGATTCCCTCAACTGAAGGCACATCAAGCGGCGACGGCAAGTAATCGACAACTGCGTCGAGCAGTGTTTGCACGCCCTTATTCTTGAAAGCGGATCCGGTCACAACCGGAACCAGTTTCAAACCAATCGTACCCGCGCGAAGCGCCTTACGAATTTCAGATTCCGAGATTTCTTCGCCTTCGATGTACTTGTGCATCAAGCCATCGTCGACACTCGCGACCGCTTCGATCAGTTTTTCACGCGCAGCAGCAGCAGCCTCCTTCAGATCTTCCGGAATCTCGACGGTCTCGTATTCAGCGCCTTTGCTTTCGTCCTTCCAGAGCAGGCCCTTCATCGAAATCAGATCGACGACGCCTTTGAGTTGATCTTCAAGACCGATGGGAATTTGGATTGCGACGGGATTCGCGCCGAGGCGACTAATAATTGAGTCGAACGAACGGTCAAACGATGCGCCAGCGCGGTCTAACTTGTTGATGAAACAGATACGGGGAACGCCATACTTGTCAGCTTGACGCCAAACGGTCTCTGACTGCGGCTCAACACCGGCAACGCCGTCAAACACAGCGACCGCGCCGTCAAGAACACGCAACGAGCGCTCGACTTCCATCGTGAAGTCGACGTGGCCAGGAGTATCGATGATATTGATGCGATGATCGACGCCGTTTCTTTCCCAGAAACAGGTCGTCGCGGCGCTGGTAATCGTGATACCGCGCTCCTGCTCCTGCTCCATCCAGTCCATCGTCGCCGTACCCTCGTGCACCTCGCCGATTTTGTGCGTGATGCCCGTGTAATAAAGGA
>JBIOVO010000247.1:0-2061 GCA_044867735.1 Pyrinomonadaceae bacterium
TACATCTTCAAGCAGCCGAACATCGGAGGCGAAGTTCACTGTCATCAGGATAGTACTTTCTTGTACACGGAACCGATCGACATCGTTGGTCTATGGTTCGCGCTGGAGGATGCCACGATCGAGAATGGGTGTCTTTGGGCCATACCGGGCGGGCAACGAACGGGGTTGAAGTCGCGTTGGGTTCGTAAAGAGACCGGCGGGATGGAGTTCGATGTGTTTGATGAGCGACCGTGGGATGAAAAGGAGCTGGTGCCGCTTGAGGTGCCGAAAGGGAGTTTGATTCTTTTGAATGGGTTACTGCCGCACCGGAGCTTCGAGAATAAGTCTGCTAAATCGAGACATGCCTACACGGTGCACTTGATTCCTGAGGGAGTTAAGTATCCGAAAGACAATTGGTTACAGAGAGAGCTTCCGTTGCGTGGATTTGATTAACCACAAAGACACAAAGACACTAAGTTAGTTTTTAAAAACTTTGTGCCTTTGTGTCTTTGTGGTTAAAGCTAAATACTCGGCCTCAGGAGCCCGCGGAATATTCCCTGAACGCGGACCTGGCTCGCTGGAATCGTGAGTGGTTGCAGTTGTGAGTTCGCCGGTTGCAACTCGATGTTGACACCACGTCGATAAAGTCGCTTGAGCGTAGCCTGGTTCTCTTCGATCAGCAGCGCCACCACGATCTCGCCATCGCGAGCGTCGGTGCGATTCTCGATCAGAGCGATGTCGCCGTCGCAGATGTGCTCGTCGATCATCGAGTCGCCCTTCACACGCAAGGCATAAACGCGATCCGGTTTCACTCGTCCCAACAGAAACCTCGGCACCGGAATCTTCTCTTCGCAATCGACTACTTCAAGCGGCGCGCCCGCAGCAATCCTGCCAAGCAACTTAACTTCGCACAGCGAATCGCTACTCTTGTCTTCAACTTTGACGTTCAGCGCGAACGAACCGTCTTCATGTTCGCGCACCAACAGACCGCGACGCTCGAGCGCAGCAATGTGCTTTGCAATCGTTGCCCGCGACTTCACTCCAAACTGTCGTGCGATTTGTGCGTAGGAAGGGATGTAACCGTGGCGTTCGAGAAAACGAGTGATGTAATCGAGAATGTCTTTTTGTCGCTGCGTTCGTGGGAGCATGTCGTTCGCAAGTTCCCGATTGTTGCCCGGTTGTGGTTTGAGAGATCTGGGTGACACCGCTAGAGGTGACGAAGCATTCTAGGGCGCACAAACAAAAGCGTCAAGGGTTTGTTGTGATCTATCTTTATCGAATCGAATAACGCACGAGCGTGCGTGGGAAGATGCGCACCGAAGGTGGCATTTCGCCGAAGGTCATCGGCGGACCTTTGAGTAGCTCTTCAGCCTTCTTGCCGTAGATCGCTTCATTCAAATCGTTGTCAGGAGTGATCACTGCACCTTTCAAGGCAGCGCCAACAAACACACCTTTGCTGCGTGAGTAAGAGAGGATGCCCGCATCGAGTCGCGGATTCGTGGAAGCGGCTGCTTCACGACCCACTGGACCAGCAGCGATGCTCGCTTCACCGCCGAGTTCAAACTTGTCTTTCAATAAGCCATTGAGACCGTCCGGATTCATGATGATCAAGACGTAGTCAGTTTGTTGCGCGCCGATCTGTGGTCCAAAACTGCCGCCGCCAAGGTTGAAGAAGCCGGGCGCACTCCAACCACCTTTCACGCGCCGGCTGATCACGCCCTGACCACCGCGTCCGCCAACCAGAAACGCCGCCTTGATGACACGCGGAAACACCGCGATTGCTTCGGCTCCGTCGAGCAGTTCCTTTGGTATCGCTTTATCCTTCACGTTCATGATCTCCGTAAACGTCTTGGCCGCCTCGCTCGAATGACGCGCCGCATCCTGCGTGCGCGACTTCTTCTGAGCTGATGTGAGAGCGGTTGACCAAAGGAGAAACCCGATCAAACTAACGGCACAACCAATCCGAATAAGCGACATTTCTGTAAGAATCCTCCTGCCGGTTTACGATGCTGGAAGTCATAGTAACGTTTGAAAATGTCGAGTACCAAACGGCTTAACTGTAGGGGTGGCCCTCCGTGGCCA
>JBIOVO010000248.1:0-30612 GCA_044867735.1 Pyrinomonadaceae bacterium
CCAAGTTCGTTGTGTACTTTGAAGGCACAGCCGATGACTTTGTGAGTGAGGTCGTTAATGTCCATTGCTTCTCCGTGAGGTTTGACAGGATTGACAGAATTTACAGGAGAACCTGTAAACCCGTCAAAAGAATAGACAGGATTAACAGAATGAACAGGATGTTTTTCTTGTCATGGACAATCCTGTAATCCTGTCAAAAGAATGGACAGGATTAACAGAACGAACAGGATGTTTTTCTCGTCATGGACAATCCTGTAATCCTGTCAAAAGAATGAACAGGATTAACAGAATGAACGGATGTTTTTCCTGTCATGGACAATCCTGTAATCCTGTCAAAGCACTCTTTCAAAGTCGTAATGGCCGATGATGTGCTTATGCATGTACTCGCCCTTCGACTCCGCATTCATCAGCTCGTCGTATTTGGTAGCCGGTACCGCCTGGTAGCGATAGGCTTGACCCGTGTGGAAGACAACGTGGAGGATGCGTTGGTCCTGGTCATAACCCATCAATCTGATCATGTCCGATTCAACTGCGTGAAGTTTCATTTCCTCCCTTAAACCTTGATAGATCTCTCCGCCGGAGGCTACAAATTCTTTCGCTTTTTCAGTCATCCCGAGTGCCAGAGCTTCTGCGTCGCCAACCTGCTTCTGCGCTGCGTACTCGCGAACGTCCTGCGTGATCTTCATCGAACAGAAATGTGGACCACACATCGAACAGAAGTGCGCGAGCTTCGCGCCCTCTTGTGGCAGGGTCTCGTCGTGATATTCGCGCGCGACTTCCGGATCGAGCGACAAATTAAACTGATCCTCCCAGCGAAACTCGAAGCGCGCCTTCGACAACGCATTGTCACGATACTGCGCGCCCGGATGTCCCTTGGCGAGGTCCGCGGCGTGTGCGGCGAGTTTGTAAGCGATGACGCCGTCCTTCACGTCCTTCTTGTTCGGCAAGCCAAGATGCTCTTTCGGCGTGACGTAACAAAGCATCGCCGTTCCATACCAACCGATCATCGCGGCGCCGATCGCGGAAGTAATGTGATCGTATCCCGGCGCGATATCGGTCGTGAGTGGTCCCAGCGTGTAGAAGGGAGCTTCGTCGCAGGTCTCGAGCTGCTTGTCCATGTTCTCTTTGATCAGATGCATCGGCACGTGACCCGGACCTTCGATCATCACCTGGCAATCACGTTCCCAGGCGATCTTCGTCAACTCGCCCAACGTGTCTAACTCAGCAAACTGTGCTTCGTCGTTCGCGTCCGCAATCGAACCGGGACGCAATCCGTCGCCTAATGAGAACGACACGTCATACGCCGCCATGATTTCGCAGATCTCACGAAAACGCGTGTAAAGAAAACTCTCTTCGTGATGGGCGAGGCACCACTTCGCCATGATCGATCCGCCCCGACTCACGATGCCCGTCGTTCGTCTTGCGGTTAAGGGAATGTAGGCGAGACGCACACCGGCGTGAATCGTGAAGTAATCGACGCCCTGCTCGGCCTGTTCGATCAACGTGTCGCGAAAGATCTCCCACGTCAGTTCTTCAGCTTTACCGCCTACTTTTTCGAGCGCCTGGTAAATCGGAACAGTTCCGATGGGCACGGGCGAGTTGCGAATGATCCACTCGCGAGTCGCATGGATGTTTTTGCCGGTGGAAAGATCCATCACCGTATCGGAGCCGCAGCGGATGGACCAGCGCATCTTGTCAACTTCCTCTTCTATCGACGAAGCGACTGCGGAGTTGCCGATGTTCGCATTGATCTTAACGAGGAAGTTCCGCCCTATGATCATCGGCTCCGATTCCGGATGATTGATGTTCGCCGGAATGATTGCGCGGCCTCGCGCGACTTCGGCGCGCACGAATTCCGGAGTGACATACCGCGGAATCGCGGCGCCAAACGACTGGCCGGGATGCTGGTGCAACAGTGAATCTCGTGGCGCATCGCCCGACGCGAACGCTGCTTCACGTCCGAGGTTCTCGCGTATCGCGATGAACTCCATCTCCGGAGTGATAATTCCACGCCGTGCATAGTGGAGTTGCGTCACGCACGCACCCTGCTGAGCGCGCAAAACCGTGCGGTGCGTTGTCGGAAAGTCTTCCAGCCGGCCGACATCTTTTACGCGCGCACGTGTTGCGGCTTCAAAAGTGAGATAGCCGTCGTCGATCGGCTTCGCTTCACGACCTTCGTATTCTTCCACGTCGCCGCGTCCAGCGATCCATTCGCGTCTGAGTTGTGGCAGTCCTTCACGAACGTCACAATCGACACTCGGATCACCCCACGGTCCGCTCGTGTCATAAACACGCACCGGAGGATTCGCGACCACACTGCCATCGAAATTGCGTGAATTGCTCTGCGTAATCTCACGAAACGGCACACGCACACCGGGAAGTTGTCCCTCAACGTAGATGCGGCGCGAGTTTGGGAGCGACGTGTTTTCGGACGTATCACCAGGCGTTAGTTTGATTCCTGCGCTCATAGAAGATTCTCCAATGGATTGGAAATAGTCTACTACATCAGCTTCACACACGCTCTTAGACAGGATTAACAGAATGAACAGGATGTTTTTTATCATGAACAATCCTGTAATCCTGTCAAAAGATCTTTGCGTCGATACGCAGCGGACGGGGAGTTAAAGTATAATCTCGCGGCTGGTATCCAACCCATTCGATCTCCCGGAGAAACAAGATGCTGAAACGACGCTTAGTCGCCCTTTTAATGATCTTCTCGCTGCTCACGCTACCCGTCGCTGCGCAAAATGGTGGCGGCGACATGTTGAGTCGCATCCGCAAGGAAGCAATGGAACGTTCGCAAATTATGAAGACTATGCACATGCTCACGGACGTTTATGGTCCAAGGCTAACCGGTTCGCCAAACCACAAAGCCGCCGCGGAGTGGGCCGTGAAGCAAATGACTGCGTGGGGCCTCGAGAACGCCCACCTCGAACCATGGGACTTCAAACATCCAGGTTGGCTGAATGAACGGTTGACCGCGCATCTGATCTCGCCGGTAAAAGATCCACTTGTATGTGAAGTGTTGGCGTGGACGCCGAGCACGAAAGGCACTGTCACTGCCGAGGCATATCAATTGGTCCTGCCTGAACGGCCAAGTCAGGAACAACTCACGACGTTCTTCGCCAGCAACAAAGGTCGAGTGCGTGGCCGCATTGTGTTAGTGGGTAAGCCCGCTTCGATTCCGGTCAACCTAACTCCTCCGGCCAAGCGGCAGACCGATGAGCAAGCCGAGCAGCGTTATGGACCAAACGCGCGTCCCTTCGCGTTCCCGACGCCGTCACCAACGCCCGCTCCGGCGCCGAACGCGCCGCGGCCGCTGACCAATCGTCAGATCGCGGAACAGCTTGATGCGTTTCTCAAAGACAATGGCGCGTTGGTCAGAGTTAACGACGCGGGTCGTGAGTTTCGACAAATTCGAGCTTTCAACAACAGCTCGTTTGACGTTAACAAAGTGATTCCAACCGTGGTGATGAGTAACGAAGACTTCGGACGCATCACACGCATTCTCAACGATGGCACCGAAGTCACGCTTGAATTCAACATCGTCAATCGCGTCTATCCGGAAGGAGCCACTTCCTACAACACGATTGCCGAGATTCGCGGTTCCGACAAAGCGGACGAAGTAATCATGCTCGGTGGTCACCTCGACTCCTGGCACGCAGCAACCGGCGCGACCGACAACGCTATCGGTTGCACGATCATGATGGAAGCCGCACGGATTCTGAAAACACTCGGCGTGAAGCCCCGTCGCACGATTCGCGTGGCGTTGTGGAGTGGTGAAGAACAGGGATTACTCGGGTCCCTCGCCTACGTCAAAAAGCACTTTGGCTCGTTCGAAGATCAGAAGCCGGGTTATGAAAAGTTTGGCGGTTACTTCAATATCGACTCGGGCACTGGACGTGTGCGTGGCGCAGGCGTTTTTGGACCACCTGACGCTGCAAATATCCTGCGCGACATTCTCGAGCCGTTCAAAGCGGACGGCGTTGTTGGTGCAGTGACGACGCGCAGTCGAAGGTTGGGAGGCTCTGACAACACTTCGTTTAATCAGGCTGGCTTGCCCGGTATCGGTATGGGCCAGGATCCGATCGAATACGGCTCGCATACCTGGCATACGAACCTCGACACCTACGAACGCATTCTAGAAGACGACGTGAAGAAGGATGCGATGGTGGTTGCGTGGGCCGTGTATCAGTTGGCTATGCGGGATGAACTGTTGCCGCGGTTTAGCAAGGAAGAGATGCCACCGAAACCGGCCGAGGAACCAACAGCGCAACCTTCGCCGTCGCCAACTCGTACAGGCTCCCAAAGACCGAGTTCACGACCCAGAGGATGAGTAATTGGCAATCACTCGCCGTCAGTTTTTAAGGCGAAGCGCAATCGCAGTTGCCGCAGCCGGGTTAAATGTCCGCCCGCTATACGGCACGGTCACATCGATAATCCTAAGAGGCCCGGCCAAAAAGGTGCTGATTCTCGGCGCTGGAATGGCCGGGCTTGTTGCTGCCTATGAACTCTCCAAACTCGGTCATGAGGTAACGGTGATCGAAGCGCGCACCCGTCCCGGCGGACGCGTGCACACTCTGCGCGAGCCGTTTGCCGACGGACTCTATGCCGAGGCAGGCGCCGCCCGCATTCCAAACAACCACGACCTCACGCTCAAATACGTTAAGGAGTTTGGTCTCGAACTCGAGCCGTTCTATCCGGGACGTTTGAATGCTTTGCGGTTCGATCGCGGCCGGCGCGAAGAAGTGTCGATCGACGGTTTCACCGATGCGATGACGCAGAACCTTGGTGAAGAACTGGGAGGAAAACCTGAGCGCTGGCACAAGATCAAAGGCGGCTCGGACCTGCTGCCGAAAGCGTTTGCGGAAAAGCTAAGAGACAAGATTCAGTACGGCGCGCCAGTGGTGCGAATTGAGCAGGATGCAAATCAGGCGCGAGTTGTTTTTCTGAGCGGCGGTCGTAAGCAGTCGTTAGTTGCGGATGAGGTGATTGTGACGATCCCGTTTTCAGTACTGCGCAATATCGAGTTGCCGGCACTATCCGAGCGCAAGCGAGATCTGATCGGGAGTGTCCGTTACGATGCAGTTTCGAGAGTCTACCTGCAAACGAAGAATCGCTTCTTTGAGGAAAAAGGATTGAATGGTTTTGCGTTTACGAGTGGTAACGTCGAGATCTGGCAACCGACGTGGAGCCAACCCGGGCCACGTGGAATCCTCATGACTTACGCCAGACCCGGCGAAGCCGAAAAAATCACGCGCCTCAGAGAAGATGCTCGCATCGCCACAACGCTGAAACAACTCGACTCGATCTTTACGGGTCTGCGGACGAACTTCGAACGTGGCGTGACGAAGTGCTGGATGGACGACGAGTGGTCGCGTGGTGCGTGGGCATTCGTCGGTTTTACCGATTTCCTCGTGGCCTCCGCGCCGGAAGGCAGGATTCACTTCGCCGGCGAGCATCTCTCACCGTGGTTTTCGTGGATTCAGGGCGCCTTATCGTCAGGCCTGAAAGCCGCGAAAGAGATCGACGCCCCCGCAAAGGTGTATCAGCCACAATAAAGCACAAAAAGCACAAATAGAGATCCCCAATCTGAAAATCCTTCTTTGTGCTTTTTGTACCTTATGTGGGTTAGTCGTGTTCCGGAAAGACATCACCTACAGCCATTGTCCAACCCGGAACGGCTGGCTCGGCTTCGGCGATCTCTCCGCGGCGATAGATCGTTGCTTTCAGAGGATCACTAGCTCGATAAACTCGCACCACATCCTTACTTAACAAATCTACGTCCCAGACGACTAACGTACCGCAAGCGAAGTAATCAGCGCGTTTCATTGCCATTCGACGTTCAGCGGTTGGTCCGTAATCGCCTTCGCTGCGAACCTCAACCGCAAAAATAGGTGCACCGTCGAAAAACTTCATCGTGACATTGCCAACATAGAAGCCGGCATCAGGACTGACCGACTTGCGATGTGACAGATCGACGACAAAGGTAGCGTTGTCACCAATTGCGTAACCCCTTCTAGTCGCCTTTTCGTACGCCGCTAAGGACATTGTGATTTCCCGGGCAGCGAGGTGAGGAAAGCCACCGGTACCTGGCATTAGTACAATTTCTCCATTGACGAGCTCAGCCTTGCCCTCGACCTTGTAGAGATCTTCAATTGTGGCTTCGACTTTAGTGCTCATAGGTGTTGTTGTGAGTATTTGTTTAAAAACGTGAGGTCGATTATACCTCATTCCGGGAAAAGGTCATTTACAGCCATGGTCCAACCAAGGACCGCCGGTTCGGCTTCGGCGATTTCGCACGCTCATATTCCACCGCCTTTAACCGCCGATAAAGCTCATGGTTCGTGAGGGGGCGACGAAACCTGGGTCGTTGATGAAGTGGCGTGGTTCCTTTTTCAGTATTACTGAGTGAATGTACTCGCTGATCTCATCGCGTGAGGCACCGCTGCGAACGACGTCGCGAAGTGAGTGCTCGACGGTGGAGAACAAGCACGTGCGAATTTGGCCATCGGCAGTCAGTCGTATGCGTGAACACGCGCCGCAGAACGGTTCAGTCACCGGAGCAATGATTCCGATCTCACCGGGAGCACCGTCCTCGAATCGATAACGTGATGACGTGTCCGAGCCTCGCGCCACGTCGACACGAACGAGCGGAAAACGCTCACTGATGCGCTCGCGAATCTCTTTGCCGGAAACAACGTCTTCGCGTGCCCACTCGTGACCGGAGTCGAGTGGCATGAACTCGATGAAGCGCATCTTCACGTCGTGCTCACGCGCGAACGCTGCAAAGTCGGGAAGCTCGTCCTCATTGTGCCCGCGCACGATCACCGCGTTGATCTTTATCGGTTCAAGTCCTGCTTCTTTCGCCGCTGCAATTCCGGCGAGCACCTTGTCCAATACGTCAACGCCGGTCATGCGTTTGAAAACGTCGCGCTTCAAGCTGTCGAGACTGATCGTGACGCGATCCAGTCCGGCTGCTTTCAAACTCTGAGCGCGTTCGGGCAGGAAGTACCCGTTGGTGGTGAGGGCGAGATCGTGCAGCGCGGGCTTGAACTTTCCAAGCTTCTGAATGATTGTTTCGATATCACGACGGAGCATCGGCTCGCCGCCCGTCAGCCGAAGCTTCTGGATCCCAAGCGACACAAAGATCTCGCATACGTACTCGATCTCTTCGTACGAGAGCATCTGTTCTTTGGGCGCGATGGGCGGTTCGCCGTGCGGCAAACAATAGAAGCAGCGGAAGTTACAACGATCGGTAAGCGAGACGCGCAGGTCGCGGATCGGCCTGTTGTACGAATCACGCAACACACTGCCTTCACCGTTGATCCTGACCTGCATGCCCTAATGATACTCTGCCTTCACGAACAAATAGAAATAGAGGCAAAGCCTAGCCCGCGCTGTCGTACGCCTGACGAATCCAGTCGATCAACTCCTTATCGACTTCCTTAGCATCCGTAAGCTTCACTTTGTACTGACACATCTGTCCCGCCGGCAACTCATTCAGTCGATCGGTCCCCTTAACGCCCTTCATATTGAGACCGACTTCGACGCGCGTGTTTGTCGCTGGGCCAACCGTCGCAAACTGCTTCTTTCGACGTAAGCTCACATAGCCTTTCTTCGGCGCGATCTCAAACTCTCCAAACTTGTTCACCGCTTCCATCAGCTTCTCGTGAATCGGCCTGAGCGTCGCTTTGGGACCAGTGTAGATCTCATCAAGAACGTCCGTCGATCCGGCGTCACTCGCCGCGGTGCCTGTTGTTTCAGACTTGAGATAGGTGTGCACGAGTGTGTTGGCGTCGCCGTGTCCCATGCTGAGATCGCGCTTCAGCATGTCGCGAATCTCGCCATGCTTTGCGAGTCCGCTCTTGCGCATGATGGCGTAAAGCTCATCGAGCGTCTTGCCCGTCCGCGTCTGGATGTTTTTGAGTTGAGTCTCGAGGGCTTTATCAACACTGCTCATACGATTGGTTCCTTTGCGCGAAGAGTGGGGGCGTGAGTATAGATTAAGGTGTGCTATTTTTGCGACTCCACGGAGGTTCATATGCGCATCGCCCTACTGTGCCTGGTTCTAATTGTCCCGCAGATTGCCAACGCTCAAGGTCGCGTAGCAACCGGATCTGTTCCACCGCGTCAGTTTGCCGACCCACAACGCAAACAAAAGCTCGCAGCCGCTTTTCCCGAGATCGAGCGCGCTTTCCAGGGTTTTGTCCAGCGACAACAGATGCCTGGCGCGGTTGTCGGAGTGATCATCGATGGAGAACTGGCTTTCGTGAAAGTCGCCGGCGTGCGCGAGAAGACCAACAACGCACCGGTGACGCCGGAGACAGTCTTTCGTATCGCATCGATGACGAAGAGCTTTACCGCAATGGCGATCCTCAAGCTGCGCGACGAAGGAAAACTCTCTCTGGAAGATCCTGTGGCGAAGTATGTTCCTGAGTTAAAGGATCTGGCCTACCCGACGAGCGATTCTCAAACGCTCAACATCCGTCACTTGTTAACGCATTCGGAAGGTTTTCCGGAGGACAATCCGTGGGGCGACAGGCAGTTGGCCCAAAGCGATCAGACGATGCGCACCTGGATGCGTAATGGGATTCCGTTTTCCACTTCACCAGGCAGTGAGTTCGAGTATTCAAACTACGGCTTCGCGATCCTGGGACAGATCGTTGCAAAAGCAAGCGGCCGGCCTTATGCAGACTATGTTCGCGACAACATCCTGAAACCGCTTGGCATGAACGCAACGACATTCGAGATGTCGGCAGTGCCCAAGGATCAGATCGCGCTTGGCTATCGTTTGGAAAACAATACTTACCAGCCTGAACCCATTCTCGCGCACGGATCCTTTGGAGCGATGGGCGGTTTATGGACAACCGCGCCCGATCTCGCGCGCTATGTGGCGTTTCTGATGTCGGCGTTTCCACCGCGTGATGAACCTGACAATGGCCCAATCAAACGGAGCAGTGCGCGTGAGATGCAACAGGTGTGGCGCATGTCAACGGGAGGAGTTTTTCGCCCGGCCGTGGATGGGCCGATTCAGTATAACGCCGGCGGTTACGGTTATGGTCTCGGTATTTCTCAGGACTGCCGCTTTACTCACAGCGTCGCTCATGGCGGCGGTTTGCCTGGTTACGGCTCGTTGATGCGCTGGTTGCCGGAGCACGGCGTCGGTCTGATAGCGATGAGCAATCTGACGTACGGCGGATTCAACGGGCTGTTCAACGAGATCCTTACGGCGCTGCAAAAGACCGGTGCGTTGAAACCCCGAGTTGTCCAACCATCGCAAGCACTGTTGACGGCACAGGCAGAGATCTCGCAACTGATCGTCAAGTGGGACGACACACTCGCGAATCGTATTGCGGCTGACAATCTGTTTCTTGACGTTGCAGCAGATGTGCGTGCGAGTCGTTGGAAAACCCTGGCCGAGCAACACGGCGCCTGCCGCGCGGCGACTACGATTGACGCTGAAAACGCTTTGCGTGGCGAGTGGCGCATGATGTGCGATCGTGGCTGGCTTAATGTTCATATTACGCTCGCACCGACGATGCCGCCGAAGGTGCAGCAGATCGACATTGGTTCGGTGCTGCCGCCGAGTGCGGAGATGACCACCGCTGCGGAAACGATTGGCAAGTTGCTCGTAGCCTGGGATGGGGAGACCGTTAAAGGCTTGGTGGCGCCCGGATTTGACGTCGCCAAAATGCAACGACAGATCAAGGCAGTGGCGGCGTGGGGAAGTTGTAGAGTTGGCGAGCCTATCGGTGGAAACGGGACGCGGAATAGTTCGATCAAGTTCAACTGTGATGGAGGACCGATCGCGGCGCGCATCGCGCTCGATCCGAATACGCGGAAGATGACTAATCTGGATCTCGTCCCACTCCGCGAGCAGCGCTGCGTTCCCTAGTGTTTTTTAACCACCAAGACACAAAGACACGAAATCAGTTCTAAACTTTGTTTCTTCGTGTCTTTGTGGTTAATAACCCGATCAAATCAGGCCGGCTTTTCGTTGCATCTCGCGCAACGTCTCGGGGATGAACGAGGTGATCTGGTAGGTCTCCTCACGACCGTCAGCGAACGTCTGATAGAGATTGAAATCCGGAAGCGATAGACAGCTTAGCGGCGACTGGTGGTTGTAGCCCGTGTCCAGGCCCACCGCACTGTGCGAGATGTAAATTCCGTGACGCCCCAATCGCCCACGCAACGGCAGCAAAGGCGTCGGCGTGTGTCCAAAGACGCAAGGCTTGCCGCGATAGTTCTTATAAAAATCCATGTCGCGCATCCACAACAACGACATCGGTGAACTCTCGCGCGGATGTTTGCCTTCATCGAGACCCGCGTGAACGTAAATCGCAAACTCGTCTTCGTAATAAAACGGCAGTTCCTGCATGAACGCGAGATGCTCTGCTGGAAAAGTTCGTTCAAATAAGAGCCGCATCTCCTCGAGATCTTTTTCACTGTCCACGCGTACTGATTGCCCGGTGTACTGCTGAAAGGTTCGTTCACCGCCAACAACCGGCGTCAGCCACATGTGGCTCTGCCCTTCCAGAAAATCCATCACCATCTGCTCGTGATTCCCGCGAAGGCAGATGACTCGTTCCGGATTCTCGTTACAGAGTTTGAGGACGTGGTCCACGCAGCCGGGCGCATCGGCGCCGCGATCGATCAGGTCGCCAAGAAAAACCAGCTTATCCGCTTCCGGATCTCGCGGCAGCATGTCGAGTAGATTGAGGAGCTGCGCGCAGCGGCCATGTATGTCTCCCACGACATAAGTTTTCATGCAGGCTGTTCCCCGGGTTGTTCACGTTGGCTCTTAATGCGATTCATCAACTCGATGAAACGCGGATCCTCGTGCATGTCGGCCCAGTTCTGATCTGACTGGAACCATGGAAAGTTCTCGTTTCCGAGACTAATGGCGGTTTCCAGCCATCGCAATGCTTCGACCTGCCGGCCCTGCAAGAGGTATGCAGAGGCGAGCCAGTAAGAGATGTCGTAATCGGCCTCAGCCACTTGCCTGACTTTCGGCGTCAGTTGTTCGTTGGCCTTCGTATGTTGGCCCTGCGCGCTCATGCAGATCGCGAGAATCGGTCGCATGCCGTCCATCTGCGGATGACGCTGTAAAACTTGTTGCAACACTTGCACCGCCGCATCGATCTCACCCTGATAGTAAAGCACACGCGCGCGAAATACTTTGATCATCGGATGCTCAGGCTCAAGCGCTGCGCCCTGATCGAGTTCGCGCATGGCGTCTGGATACAGCCCCTGATACATGAAAATCCGCCCACGGTTGTAACTCGCCAGCACACGTTCGCCTGGATTCAGACGGACCATGCGATCAAAACTTCGCAAAGCCTTCTCGTAATCACCGTCGAGCCGCGCCACCACGCCACGCACAAACCAAACACCGGGATCGTTCGGATATTCATCACGCAATGTATTAACTTCCGTGCGCGCCTTCTTCTTTTGTCCACCGGTGAGATAGATGAAGACCATGTGCATCCGGGCTTCGAGCAGCTTCGGATCCAGCGCCAGTGCTTTCTTAAAAGCGTTCTTAGCCTTTTCGTGATCGCCGGCCTGGCCGAGACCTTTCAAAACGCGGTTGACGTAACAACTTCCGAGCGCCGAATAGGCGAGCGCGAAGTTTGGATCGATCTCGATTGCGCGGCGGAAATGTTCGATGGCGGAGTCGAGATGTTCGCGCTGAATCGTGTGGTAAATAAAGGTCGCCAGGCAGTCGCGTCCACGCAGGTACTCTTCAGTCGCGACCGCGTCGGCCGTTGTCTTTCGCGCCAGCTCAGATTGCTCATCCTGGCTCAACTCGAGTCGCAACCCCTGAACGATGCGTTGCACGATTGTGTCCTGCACGCCGATGATGTCGCTGGCATCAGCGTCTATGCGTTCGCTCCAGAGAATCTCGCTCGTACGCACGTCGAGAAGCTGCGCAGTTACGCGCAAACGATCGCCGGCGCGAAGAAACGTCGCCGTGAGGATTGCATCAACGCTCAACGCACGTCCGGCTTCAGCGGCGTCTACAGTCTTGTTCTGATACTTAACGATCACTGACGACGGTCGCACGATCAGCGAACGAACGCGCGCTAGCTCCGTGATCACTGCATCGGCAAGTGAGAACTGATAGAAATCGATCTCACGATCGTTGCCGACATTCTTGAAGGGCAGGATCGCGACGCTCTTCCGATCGCGATCACCCAAACTCGTCATCGGACTACTCTCGCCACTGCGTCCGCCGGATCGCGAACCTGCCGAACCACTCTCGGGACTCTTGGCGCCGGTCAACCAGCGCAGTGCACGCGTCACCGGGTTCTGTTGCTTGAGGTGTTTCGGAGCAACCGGAGTCGCGCCTTCGTCGACACCGGGAACTGAATCGGTGCCGAGCTCACGAACAATCGAGCGCAGGTCTTCGGCAAAGTGCGCAATCTTCTGGTAACGATTGCGAGGATCTTTTGCGAGTGCTTTGTCGAGAATGGGTTGCAGTCGCAGCGGAACACGGCCCGGTCTGACTTTTGACAGCGGCAACGGATCCTGGTTCAAGACAGCGTGACGAACCTCGACCGCTGTTTGACCCTGGAATGGCCAAGTACCGGTGAGCATTTCGTAGAGCAATACACCGGTGGAAAAAATGTCTGCGCGAGCATCGACTCGATCTCCGCGAGCCTGTTCCGGTGCTGCGTAAGTCGCGGTGCCGTAGGGAACACCGACCTCGGTGATCTCAGTGTGATGAATTCCGGAGGTGCGTGCGGCTTCTTCGTCGAGCAGTTTCGCCAGCCCGAAATCGAGAACTTTGACCTGCCCGCTCGGCGTCACCATCACGTTACCGGCCTTGATGTCGCGATGGATGATGCCACGCGCATGGGCGGCCGCGAGTGCCTCGGAGGTTTGCAAAGCGATGGACAAAGCGCTTTCGAGTGACAAAGGACGGCCGTTGACGAGTTGTCTAACGTTTCGTCCTTCGATGTACTGCATCGCGATAAAGTGAATACCGTTGATCTCGTTGAGATCGAAGATGGTGCAGATGTTTGGGTGATCGAGTGCGGAAGCAAGACGCGCTTCTCGTTCGAAGCGTTTGAGGTTTGCTTCCTTTGCGGTGAGTTCGGCCGGAAGAACTTTGATGACGAGCGTGCGTCCGAGTTTCGAATCGACTGCTTTATAGACGGTGCCCTGTCCGCCCTCACCGAGCTTCTCGAGGATTTTGTAGTTGCCCAGCGTGGACCCGATCATCGAACTGGCCGCGGATTACACGGCGATCCGTGTAATCCGCGGTTATTTTCTACTCCGAAATCCCCATTTGCCAGAGCATGAACGCATAGTCGTACGCCGTTTCACGCAAAGCGTCGTAGCGGCCTGAGGAGCCGCCGTGGCCGGCGCCGAAGTTGACCTTCAACAACAGCGGGTTGCTGTCGGTCTTCAACGCGCGGAGTTTGGCGACCATCTTTGCGCCTTCCCAATACGGCACCTGACTATCGTTCACAGAAACCTTTACGAGCATCGCCGGATAACTCTTCTTGGCGACGTTGTCGTAAGGTGAATACGTTTTCATGTAATCGAAGGCGGGCTTGTCGTTTGGATTGCCCCACTCGATGTACTCGCTCGTCGTCAGCGGCAGACTCGCGTCGAGCATCGTGTTCAGCACGTCCACGAACGGAACTTGCGAAACAACCGCCTTGAAGAGATAGGGACGCATGTTTGAGACTGCGCCAACCAGCAAACCACCGGCGCTGCCGCCTTGAATAACCAACCGATCCTTCGAAGTGTATTTCATTTTGATCAAGGCTTCGGCGGACGCGATGAAGTCAGTGAACGTATTCATCTTGTTCATCATCCTGCCGGCCTGCCGCCATTCTTCGCCCAACTCACCGCCACCACGAATATGAGCGATCACAAAGATAACACCGCGATCGAGCAGACTCAGACGCGTTGACGAGAAGGTCGGCGGAATCGAAGCACCGTAGGAACCGTATCCGTAAAGCAGCAGCGGCGCCGAGCCATCCATCTTCACGCCCTTGCGATAGACCATCGACATCGGAACCTTCGTTCCGTCTGGCGCGGTAGCGAACACACGCTCGGATGTGTAGTTATTTCGATCGAAGCCGCCGGGCACTTCGGTCTGCTTCAACAACGTCGACTTGCCCGTGTTCATGTCGTAGTCAAAGGTGGAATTCGGCGTGACGAGCGAGTTGTAGCTGTAACGAACTACGCTCGTTTTGTATTCGCGGTTTGCGCTTAGACCCGCCGCGTAAACCGGTTCCGGAAACTTGATCCGGTGACGTTTGTTGGTTTTGAAATCGATAACTTCAAGTTGTTGTAAGCCATTCTCCCACTCAGACAGCACTCCGTGGTCGGCGAAAAGGCTGATGTCTTCGATCTTTACAGCAAGGTTGTGAGCGACAAACTCTTTCCAGTTCTTTTCCGCGAAATCACCCTTAGCCGGCACCGTCACAATGCGAAAATTCTTCGCGCCTTTGTTCGTGCGGATATAGAAGAGACCCTCACGATAATCGGCGTCGTATTCATGCTCCGCTTCGCGCGGCAGAATAACCTTGAACTCGGAGGTCGGCTCGGACGCCATTAGATAACGAACCTCGGTCGAGGTCTTGCTGAAGGCTGAGAGGAAGATCACTGCTTTGTCGCGTGAACGACCGACGCCGATATCAAACAACTCGTCTTTCTCTTCGTAGACGAGATCGTATTTGTCACTTCCCAACACGTGGCGGAAAAACTTATCGCTCCGCTTCGTGACCGCATCTTCAGTCACATAGAAGAAGGTCTTGTTATCGTTAGCCCAGACAACGCCGTTCACCCGCTCGATCTTCTCCGGAAGAATCTCTCCCGTTCGCAGGTCCTTGACCTGCAATGTGTATTGACGATAACCGGTGTTGTCAGTGCTATAAGCAAGCATGTTGCCGTCGTCACTGACCGAGAAGGTTCCGAGGCTCATGAACTTCTGACCTTTGGCCAACTCGTTCACGTCGATCATGATCTCTTCGGGAGCTTCGGTGCTGCCTTTCTTACGTGCAAAGATCGGATACTGCTTACCTTCTACAGTGCGCGTGTAATAGAAGTAATTTCCGAAGCGATACGGAACCTGCATGTCAGTCTGTTTAATGTGACTGAGCATTTCGTTGTAAAGCTTTTCCTGAAGCGGCGCCGTGGGCTTCATCAACGAGTCGGCGTAGGCATTTTCAGCCTGAAGGTGAGCCATCACTGCGGGATTGGTCTTCTCACGCAGCCAGAAATAATCGTCAACTAGTGTTTCGCCGTGGATGTTTGTCGTCTTGGTTTTCTTTTCTGCCATTGGTGGTTGAGGCGCGCTGGCTCCTCCGTTTGATTGTGCGATAACGTTGTTACTAATCGAGAGAACGCATGAAACAAAGAGCAGCAGCAGAAAGAGCAGACGGGATTGATTTCTCATGAAGCACCTTCCTCATTAAAGGCCATTTCGATTAAGGGGAGACCGCTCATTGCTTGTTGCCGGCGCACGGCCGGCTAATCGTGAACTGTTCAACCGCGCGGCGGGTTACCCCAGCCGGAACCTACATATTTACCATCCTGAACGATGCACGGCACCGTGGCATCACCGCCGGAATACGCGAGCATCTCTTTCCGGTGCGCGCGATCGTTTTGAGCGTCGTAGTCGATGAAGGGAATGCCTTTGGAGTCGTAATACTCGCGCGCTTGCTGGCAATACGGACAACCCGGCTTTGTATAGATAACTAATGCCAAACTCTTTAACCCCCGGAATTGATTTCTGTAGATTTAGGCGGCGAGCGATTATACTGCCGCTGCCTATGAGTGAACAAAGCACAGGAGGTGGCGGGCCGGACGAAGGCGCGTCGGATCTGCTCGATCCCTACGAGAAGCTGATAAATCTCGAGATCGTAGGGAATGTGGTCAGCGTGCCTGAGAAGAATCGTCTGCTGCGCTGTTTTCAGTACTTGTCGATTAACACCATCTCCTATGGCGATTTTTGCTGGAATGGCGAGTGTACGAATTGTCAGATCTGGTACCACCTTAAGGGCCAGGATGAGCAGAACGACCGGCCGGGGCTTTCGTGTCGTTTGGAGTGCGAAGAGGGGATGGTGATCACGAAGTTGAGCCAGTTTATTGAGCTCGAGGGAATTACGAAATAATTTCTCCCGCAAAGACGCAAAGTTCAGACCTCTGGTAGCCGCAGGTCATAACTTTGCGGCTTTGCGCCTTTGCGCGAGAAAACTTCTTTAATATTTCGGCACCGTAGGATCCACTTCAGTCGACCAACCGAGAATCCCACCCTTGAGATTTGCCAGTTTTCCCTGATATCCCGAGCGCTGAAGCGCCTCGATGACGCGTGCGCTGCGACCGCCACCCTTGCAATGCACCACGGTTTCGCGTTCCGGATCGATCTCGTCAATCCGACTTAGCACCTGCCCCATCGGAATATGAATCGAGTTTGGAATGCGCGCGATTGCGACTTCATTGTCCTCGCGCACGTCCAGTATTTGAATATCGTCGCCTCTATCGAGGCGCTCCTTGAGTTCGGTTGAGGTGATCTCGTCCATAGTTTTGCTCCATCTATTATTAGTGCGGCTTTGAGCCAAGATACACGTTACACTAAACTTTGCCAAAATCCCTTTCTACGAAACGAGGCGACCCATGCGATTCGAGTTTTACACAGAAGCCCTCGAAAACGTGCCTAAGTTGTCAGTAGATGGAACGGTGGACAACAACAGTATCCATTTTTCACACTGGCAAGGAAATACGACGCCGGCGGAGCTGAAGGCTGACACGTCCACGGAGATCGCGCTCAATCTTGTTGCCTCGCCGAACAGAGTGGCCTTAACCAACAACCTCGAGCTGGTAACCAACAACCACTTTGATACTGACGGCGTGTTGTCCGTTTGGACAGTGCTCAACGGTGAACGCGCGTTGGCATATCGCGATCTGTTGATTGCGGCGGCGGAAGCCGGAGACTTTTCGGAGTACTCGAGCGACGATGGTGTGCGGGTCAGCATTGCGATCCAGGGTTCGGATCAGGCGAGTCCAAACAACGAAGAAGGTTCGCCGTTAGCGCGTTTCCTCGCGGGTGAGGAAATCGATGACGATGCACGCGCGTATGAACTGGTGCTGCCCGAAATCGAACGTTTGCTGACGAACATCAACGAATATGAACCGCTTTGGCGCGACGGCTGGAACAATGTTGCTGCCGCGATTGCGAGTTTTGAGCACGAGCATTCAAGCGTCAAGGAGTACGCCGGAGTTTCGCTCGTTTCGCTTGCTCCGAACCTTTTCGACGGAGTGGGATTTAGTCCAACCAAACATTCGGCTCCGTACACGGCCATCTCAAAATACGCTAAAGGCGAACTGTTTCTGATCGCGATTCCCACCGATGGAGGTTGGTTCTACCGGCTCGATTATCCTTACTACTCGTGGGCCGAAACTGTCGTGCGTCCGCAAATTAAGCGACGTGACCTCAGCGACGCCCTGGAGCTGCTCAACAATCAGGAGAGTAATCGGGCAGGTCGTTGGCAACTCGATAATCGCGAGATGACCTCAGCCGTAAAGTTTCTGGACGAGCGTGGAACGTTGGCTGCGTCGAGTCTGGAGCCGGAAGATGTCGTTGACGTTTTCAGTATTTCGCCTTCGTTGGCAGTGGGTTATTGAAGCTTCCTGGATGCACGACGTAATCATCATTGGCGCCGGACCGGCCGGACTCTCCACCGCCTTCTGGTGCGAAGAGTTGGGCCTCGACACGCTCGTGCTTGAACAGGCGGAACAGATCGGCGGCCAACTGCATCGCGTTTACAACGCAATCGAAAACTACCTCGGACTGAAGTCAAGTAACGGCAAGGAGCTGCTCGAACGCTTTGCGAGTAAAGTTGATGAGGCTGAATTCGATTTGTGGACCAGTGCGTCGATCTCCTCGATTGACTTAAGAGCCAAACGGCTCGAGCTACAGAGCGGCGAGAAACTTCAGTCCATCGCGATCGTGATCGCAACCGGAGTTAGAGCGAGAGAACTCAGTGTGCCGGGTGAGAAAGAATTCCAGGGCAAAGGGATGATAGAATCCGCCGCCCGCGACCGGCAACTCTTTGCGGGGAAAGACGTTTGCGTTGTCGGCGGTGGCGATGCCGCGGTTGAAAATGCGCTCCTGTTGGCGGAGGTCTGTCCGACGGTGACGCTCGTGCATCGCGGCAAAAAGTTGCGCGCGCGGCGCGAGTTAGCGGAGAAACTTCAGTCGAGCCATTGCATCACGATTTTTACCGAATCAGTTTTGACGCGTATTATCGGCGACGAACAAATAGCGGCGGTCGAGATTAAGCGCAAAGAAGGATTGAAGCCCTTTCAGCTAGCGGTAGGCGGAGTTCTGATTCGGATTGGCGTTGAACCAAACACGGAGCTTTTCGTCGATCAACTCGAAACGGATGAAAAGCGTTTCATCGAGGTAAACAGCCGGCAGGAAACGAGTGTGCCGATGGTGTTTGCAGTCGGCGATGTTTCGAATCCGCTTGCGCCGACGATCAGCGGTGCGACCGGTGCGGGCGCAACGGCGGCGAAAGTCATTGCGGCCCGGCTCAATGCGCGAGGCGCGAATTAAGCTATTCATGACTGAACTAGGACCGGCGTATCTCGACGTTCACATTTCGGCCTACCCGGTTGAGTACATTGCTGGAATAGATCTTTATAATGCGGGCGAATTCCATGCGGCCCATGATGCGTGGGAAGAGCGTTGGATGGGCGAAGTCGGGCCCAGGGAAAAGCTCTTTCTCCAGGCGATGATCCAATCGGCGGTTGCGTTTCATCACCTCGACATCGGCCGGCCCGGCGCCGCGCGGCAGATGTATTTGCGGGCGAAGGAAAAGTTTGCGCGTCTCGGCGTAGGCGTGTTTATGTCGTTGGACTTGGATGAGTATCAGTCGCAGCTTGACTCAGCGCTGTCGTGGTTGTTGAGCGTTGCTGATCCAAGAGAACTCGCGATGCCGGAGATTACGCCGCCGAAGATCCGCTTGTTGGAGACTGTTGATGAGTTTGATTAACCACAAAGACACTAAGACACGAATCTCTTATTTAAATACTTTGTGTCTTTGTGCCTTTGTGGTTAAACCTGTTCCTAACCTGTGCTGTTCCAGGTACTGAGATGAACGCTACGCGACTTATTCTGCTCGCTTGTTGGTTTGGCGCCGCGCTTTTCTTTGGCGCCGTCGTTGCGCCGGCGGCGTTTGGCGTTTTGAGATCGTTTGGTTTGGCAAACGCGAATGAGATTGCCGGCGGTATTGTTACGCGCTCGCTGTCGATCGTTAACATCGCGGGTTTTGTGATCGGCCTGGTGCTGTTGGTAACAGTACTCTTGCGGCGCGGTTCGTCAGGCCGTCTGACTTTTGTTTTTGAATGCGCTTCCCTTGCCGTCATCGCGCTCGCTACGGGTGTGGGACACTGGGTGATCGCCGCTCGCATGAGGGCTTTGCGCGCGGCGATGGTGTTGCCGATCGACCAGATTGCGGTGGATGATTCACGGCGCATCGCTTTCAATGATCTGCACGGCTATTCGGTCAACGCGCTCAGCCTTGCTATGATTGCCGCGCTCGTGGCGATGGTCCTGATGGCACGCAACCTGCGCCATTGATTCTGAGATAAGTGGAAAAGTTACTTGGATATCATCGAAAACATTGACGATTGGGGACGACGTTTTCAGGGGTGGCAGCCGCGCGCCGGAAGCGACGACCTCTCTGACTACCCTTTTGTGAAGAACCGGCGTGCGCCTTTCACTCCGGCGCGGCGGGCGCTGCCGATGTTGAACCTGGCGTTGATTTCGTCCGCCGGAGCATACATCGACGGAACAACGCCGTTTGATACGAGTTCATCAACCGGCGATGCGAGTTTCAGGGAGATCCCGCTTGAAGTTGAAGCGGGCGATCTTCTGTTTGCAGCCAGAGGTTACGATCCAACCGCCGTGCATGAAGATCCGAATACGCAATTGCCGGTGTCGCGCTTGCTGGAGTTTGAGCAGAACGGAATTATCGGACAGTTGAACTCCGTGTTCTGGAGTTTCTGCGGATTCATTCCCGACGCTGCGAAGGTCGCTGACGAGCTTGTACCGCCGCTGATTGAGCGTGTGCGGCGTTATGAAGTGCAGGCGGCGTTGTTAATTCCTGCTTCGATCCTGTGTCATCAATCTGTTGGACTAGTGGCGCGAGGTCTCGAGCTCGCTGGAATTCCCACGATGACGCTCGCTGTCGTCAAAGATGTCGTCGAATCGGTGCGCCCGCCGCGCGTGGCGCTTTACGATGGAGCCCCCGGCACCATTAGTGGATTGCCAAACTATCCCGAACACCAACGCCGTATTCTGGACGAAGCGCTGCGTTTGATAGAGCCGATGGATCAGCCGGGAATCAGAAAGCTCGTGGTCGCCCTGGAATCTGCCGTTGAGAAGTCGCGCGGCGAACGCTAACCCATTTCTTAAATGTCTCTCAAAAAACGCGTTGGATTACTCGTCGTCCTCATCGTGGCGGTCGCGCTTGCCTACCTGATGCTTGCGCCCGTTCCGATCTCGCCCGCTGCCTGGACGCCGCCAGTCTCGCCGGGGTTGAGTGGTCAGTATCAACAGAATTCGCGGCTCTCGCCTGTCCAGAGACTTTCTCTCGGAGACGGACATGGACCGGAGGACGTTGCCCTCGATACTGAGGGAAAGATCTATGCTGGTTTTGACGACGGGCGGATCATGGTGCTTCAGCCGGACGGCACCCAGCCGCGCGTCTTTGCGAATACCGGCGGACGTCCGTTAGGTCTGATCTTCGATCCGCAGGGAAATTTGATCGTTACGGATGCGATCAAGGGCTTGCTTTCGGTGAGCAAGTTGGGCGAGGTGAAAGTTCTTGCAACGGACGCGGACGGCGAGAAGTTTGGTTGTTTGAACGATCTCGACGTCGGAGCAGATGGAACGATCTACTTCACCGAGGCCTCGCACAAGTTTCCGATGTCTGAACACGTCAACGACCTGATGGAGCACCAGCCTAACGGTCGTTTGCTGGCACTTGATCCGCAGAGTCAAAGACCACGAACGCTCTTGAGCGGCCTGTACTTCGCAAACGGAGTTGCGGTTAGTCCGGACCAGGCGTTTGTTTTGGTGGCGGAAACTGGAATGTATCGCGTGCGCCGAGTTTGGTTGAAAGAGCCGAAAATGGGCCAGGACGATATTTTCCTCGACAACCTTCCGGGCTTTCCGGACGGCATCTCTTCGAACGGTCGCGACAAGTTTTGGCTGGCGCTGGTGACGCCGCGTCAGGCGCTCTTCGACCGGATGCTGCCGTATCCGTCGGCGCGAAAGATGGTCATGCGTCTACCGAAGTTTATGCAGCCCGCCCCAAAGCGCTACTCATTCGTCGTCGCCCTCGACTCATCGGGCCGCGTTGTCGAAAACCTTCAGAACGGCTCCCCCGACTGCTACGCTCAGATCGCGAACGTCGTCGAACGTAACGGCGCCTTGTATTTCGGCAGCATCGGCGAAAACACCATCGGCCGCTACGTTTTATCGCAACCACAAAGCACAAGTTACTGAAAACTCTGATGTTTCAGCGTTTGGGGATTGGGTAGCACGTAACCAAGTGTATATCCAGGTATCACAAACCTGTCACGAGAACAGCAAAAATCGCCAAGGAATTTTGTCTCTTTTTGGGTCTGTTTAGTTAGTATCCAAAAACACGCCGATCAGTGCCTCGCCCTCATCAGCCGCAAAAGTCAGTAAAACTACGGTAAATAGGGGCTTTGTTCGATTTGTCGTCTGCTCCGCAACTGCGGCACGGCGGTTGTAGAACAACTTAGCGTCGGAAGTTACGTGGGAAACGTGGGAAAGGCTTCCGGCGCGGCACAACCCCCTCTCTTTTTGGAGCAGAAAACGACAATGATCAATCTGTTATCAGCAGCTACGTCAGTACCTCAGAATGTCTTCAAGACCACCGAGCTCGTGGGAAGCCTGATGCATAAGCTTTCTCCGGAACTTATCAACACCATCAGTGCTCTCGGCGTCGACCAAAGATATTCAACTCTAACAAATTATCCAGACTTTCTTTGCGGCAAGCCGAAGATGGCCACGAGTTCCACCACGGACCTCGGCGTTGCGGCAACCAAACGTTGCATTCAAGGGTGGGGCGGCGATCCCAGCCGGATCGGCCTACTCGTCGCGGCAACCAATACACCCGATCAGATGTTGCCGTGTTTAGCCTCGGAGATCATGGGGAAGACGCATGGATTGCTCTCGAGATCCCTGCGCACTGTCAGTATGCAAGCTCAGGGTTGTTCTGTATTACTCAAGTCAATCGAAGTTGCTCAATGGTACCTCGCTGCAAATCCCGGAAAGCTCGCAATCGTTGTCATGTCGGAGTCGCACACGCCTTACGTCGCTCCGCTTTTGCGTGAGGAGTATTCCGGTTACCGGGAAATTATTAGATTGAGGAAGGAGCGGAGACTTGATCCCGACCAGTTTGAACAACAAAGGTTGGATACCACCTTCGTAATCCAATCGATGCTCTTCGGCGACGGCGCGGTGGCCTTGCTCGTAGGATCTGAAGAAGGCAAACCCGCGTTTGGGCCGATCTCCCATCTGACCAACGATCAGCCGAACGATATGAACCTGCTCACAATGGTCAGCAACAGCTCACATCCCTTCCTGAAAGGAAGGCCACAATACTTCATGCAGCCTAGTGTTCCCACGCGCGGCGCACACTACGCAGTCACGACCGTCAAGAATGTGCTTAAGCATCCGGATTCGCCGGTTTCAGATTTGACCCAGGTGGATGATTGTTTGATCCACACCGGCAGCAAGAAGATTCTGGACGGCGTTTGTTCACAACTCGACCTTCAGCCGGACTCGGCCAAAGTCCATGGTTCCTACAAAGTCCTCGAGCGCTACGGAAATCTCTCAAGCGCTTCGACCGGATTTATGTTGGCGGAAAAGGATGAGTGGTCAGGTCCGACTATGGTGGTGGGCTTCGGAGTTGGATTTACTGCCAGTGCGGGAATTATGAACTTTAACTAATGCCACAAAGAGGCACAGAAAGCACAAAAACGACCACTCACCCCACGAGCGCGCTGGCCCTGGTCAGCGCGTTAAGTGTGGAGCCCACTTGCGCAAAATCGAATGGCTTGCCGATGATCGCATCGACCAGGCCTTCTTCGCCCGCCGGGGGAGTTGTTGTTGGTCCATAACCCGTAACCAACACAATTCTCACGGTCGGGCAAATTTTTCGAATCATCCTCGCAGTTTCCCAACCATCCATTTCCGGCATCGCAAGATCGGTAAACACAAAGTCGAAACGGCCGGCGCGGACTTTCTGCACCGCCTCCTGGCCGCTGCCTGCCAGTTCCACCTTGTGATTGACTGCCACCAGCATTTCAGCCAGCGTTTCCCTTACCGGCTGCTCGTCATCAACGACAAGGATTCTCAAACTCGGAGCGTCGCCAATCGCGGTCGTGACATCGCTTGACGGCGTTTCAGCACGCACTGACGGCAGCTCGATCGTGAAGTTGGTGCCATTGCCCGGTTCAGAATTGACGCTGATCGAACCCGCGTGTCGCTCGATGATGCTGTAGCTTACCGATAGACCCAAGCCGGTGCCGTGTGCACCTTTGGTCGAGAAGAACGGTTCAAAGATCTTCTGCTGCACATCGTCGGGCATACCCATGCCGCTGTCGGTGAAGTTTAATTGCAGCCGGCCCTCTTCGCTGTGGCAGCTTATTAATAGGCGACCGCCGCGAGGCATGGCGTCAACCGCATTTACGATCAGGTTGACAAAGACCTCACGCAATTCGGAAGCACTGCCATAAGTGTGGTGACCAGGTTTAGTGTCGAGCTTGACCTCGTATTCAAGTCCACGGAGACGCGCTTCGTTTTGCCAGCGCGTTCTCGTGATTTCGACCGCGTCGGTAAGCAAGCTAGCAACGTCAACCAGTTCAAATTCCTTCACCGGCGACTTGCGCGCGAAAGTTTGAATGCGGCGCACGGTCGCGGCCGCGTCTTCGGCTGCGGTTTGAATGATGTCGAGATTTCTTACAAGCGCCGGCTCGTCAATTTGTCGCCGCAGCAATTGCGCGCGTCCGAGGATCGCGGCCAGAGAGTTGTTGAAGTCGTGCGCAACGCCGGACGCGAGCTGTCCGAGTGCGCGAAGTTTGTCGGCCCGCGCCGCGCGTTCACGTTCTTCCTTCTGCTCGGTTATGTCGCGCGCGATGCCGAGCACACCGGTGGTCCGTCCTTCGACGACGAGTGGTGAATTATCAACTCGCGCGTATCTCAGTTTCCCGTCGTGCGAGAAGTAGCGCATCTCGTACGTCTGCGGTAAACCAGTCAACGCAGCGTCGAGTTTTTCCTGGACCAACTCACGATCGCCATCGTAGACCATGCTGAGCAACGGCCGTCCAATCAAGCTGCTGCGTTGATACCCGAGGCCTTTCAACGTCGCTGAGTTGCACCACTTGAAGTTGCCATTCGGATCGACCGCATAAATCGACTCGCGCGCGCTCTCGAGAATATTCGTCAGCAGCGATTGATGTTCGCGCGCTACCGCTTGCACCTTGCGCAGATCGGAAAGATCACGCGCGGTGCAAACTACCGCGACCGTCTTGTCATGCTCATCGAGAACTGGTTCGATCGTGACGAGCAGTGGCCGACTCAGACGATTCGGAGTGATCTCGATCGTAACGCTGCGGCCCGTTTCGAGCGCCCTCTCAACTACACAGGACTCGTCTTGCTCGCTCGTTCTCAAGATGTCGCAACACTGGCGCCCAAGCAGCAGTCGAGGATGAACCGCTTCCATCGCCGCCCCGGCGCGATTCACGCGTTTGAGTTCACCGGCGCGATCGAAGATGAAGATACCGTCAGACATCGCGTCGAACGTGGTTTCCCACTCGGTCTTGCCACGTGCCACCATCTCGAACAGTTCAGCTTGAGCGATACCGATCGAGAGTCGTTCCGCGAGAGCTTCGACAAGTGAAACCTCGTCTTCCGTCCACAGCCGTTTGCGATCCGTCTGATGGATTGAGAGAACGCCGCGAAACTGTCCTTTGACTATCAGCGGGTAGGCGATCTGAGAACGTACTTCGAGTAGTTGAGCCTGCGACCGAACGTAGTCAGTCAACGCTGACGAGGCGTCGTCGTAGTTTGGCGCGTCATCGATGATCAGTGGCTCGGTGGAATTAGAGAGCCTGCGACCGAGCGGATCGTTGTAGTCGACACCCAGTTGCTTGATGCTCTTGACGCGGGGCGCGAGGTATTCGTGTTCTGACGGCGCGCTCACCTCTTCACTGTTTTGTTGCAGGAAAAGATGCACGCGCGAAGCCGATAGCGCGCGGCCAAGTTCAACCGTCGCGGTGCTGAGCACTTCAGGCAAGCTCAACGAAGCGCGAATCGCCATCGTCAAGCGATTGACGAGCGCCTCGCGGATCGACGTCGACTCCGCCTTCTGATAAAGCTCGGCCTGTCGAATCGCAATTCCCGTTTGATCGGCGACGGCCTTCGCTAAAGCAATGTCGGCCTCACTCCACTCTCGCAAGTGTTTCGTCGTTGAAAGTGCGAACGCCGCGGGCACGTCGTCACCAACTCTGATCGCTACGTACATGATCGACTTCACGTTCGCCTTCGAAAGGATATTCGTGTAGAGGTCGGTAATGCGTTCGTCGTGGGCGGCGTCGGAAAATGCAAGCACGCCCGTATGGTCGAGCGCAGTGATCAGTGTTTGCAGGTGGGCGAGTGCGAAGTCAGATGCGGCCGGCTTAACACCAACTGCGTGATACTCGGCCACGTTCGTGGCGCACTTCGCGCGATCGTCGCGCATGAAAAGTGAACAACGATCGACTTCAAGATGCGAACCCAACTCCCTGACTGCCGTTTGGTAAATCTCGTGACTATCGAGCGAGCAGCGGATCGCCTGGGAGATGCGATGCGTCATGGCCTCGCGTTCGGCCTGCTGGGCCAACGCCTCTTCCGCGCGGCGACGCTCGCTAATATCGACACCAACACCGGCGACGTACTTGTTGCCGGACGAGTCGATCGTCGGAAACTTAAACACCAGCCAGTGGTGCGGCGTTCCGTCTTCAGTTGGAACGGTCTCCACGATCTCTTCGGGCAGACCGGTATTCAGAACCTTCAGGTCGTGCTCGTGAGTTTGCGCCGCGGTAACCGGCGGCAGCCAATCAAAACTCGTGCGGCCCTTCAGGAACGTGAGTTTCTGACCAAACAACCTCTCGAAAGGTTTGTTGACGTAAACGTAACGTCCCGCGCTGTCTTTCATGAAAGCCACCGCGGGACTGTTGTCCATAAAGCTGTTGAAGAACGCCTGGCTCTCGCGAAGCGCCTCTTCTGAATGCTTCCGCTCGGTCAGATCGCGCGCGATGCCCTGCACGCCAACCGGTTTGCCTTCACTGAAGATCAGACGCGTACTGACTTCGAGACGAACGCGACGTCCATCCTTCGAGATAATGTCGATCTCGTAAACCGTCGAGACCTTCTCGCTTGCCTTACGAGCGATCATCTCGCGAGCGAGATTCAGATACTCCGGCGCGATCACGTCGGCGACGTTCATGTGCGCGACCTCTGCGCGCGAGTAACCGGTGATGCGTTCGCCGCTGCGGTTTAGTGACGTGAAGTTGCCCTGAAGATCGTGCGTGTAGATGATGTCGTTCGCGTTTTCGAAGAGTTCGCGATAACGCACCTCGCTCTCGCGTATCGACGCTTCCGCGCGGCGGCTGTCAGTGATGTCTGTGGCAACGCCGATAACGCCAAGAACGTTCTCGTGCTCGTCAGTCAATGGTGAGTAACGGATGTCGAACACCAGATCGCCAACGTTGACCGACGAAGTAAAAGCCTCGCCTCTCAGAGCACGCCGAATGTTGTCACCAAGCTGCGGAGAGTCAGCATAGACTTCAAAAACTGACTGTCCCACGAGTTCACCCGCTTCCAGTGAGAGACTCCTCAAACCCTCGCCTTCGCAGAGTGTGAAAACGCCGTTCTTGTCGGTCGCAAAAAGAATGAGCGACGCACTTGCCACGACCGTGCGTAAACGCTTTTCAGCTTTCCTTAACGCCTCGCGCGCCTGCTTCTTTTCCGTGACGTCGCGAAACACGGCGAGCACCGCCGACTTGCCTTCAGAAGTAAAAGGCAGCCCGGTAACTTCAACATCAACCAGAGTCCCATCAAGTTTCAGGCACTTCTGTTCCGCAAGCTCGGTTGGCCTTTGAAACTGCTGGATGTACTCGACGCGCTCTCTGACGTGTTCGTGGTAGTCCGGATGCACGACGTCCAGGATGGACCGGTTAGTCAACTCGGCGGCGCTGGATGCGCCCCAGAGTTTGACCGCCGCGGGATTGACGTAGACAAACTTTCCTTCGCGGTGAACGACGATCGCGTCCGGCGAGAGTTCTACCAGCCGTCGATAACGTTCTTCACTTTCCTTCAGCGCTTCCTGAATGCGATGCCGCTCAACGAGGCGGGCGACCTTAACGAGCAATTCGTCATTGCGGAAAGGAAGATCGAGATAATCGTCGGCACCGGCATTTAACCCGTCGATGCCGGCAGCGTCTGAAGTGATCAGACCGCTGATCAACAGCACCGGAACATTCGCGGTGCGAGCTTCTTGTTTTAGCCGGCGGCAGAGTTCAAGACCACCGACAACAGGCATCACCACATCGCTTACTACGAGGTCCGGATTGACTGATAGAGCAAGGTCGATAGCTTCTGCGCCATCGAAAGCAGTGAGGACCTCGTAGCCCTCGATTTCGAGCAGCTCGACCAGCAGATCGAGAATCTTCCGATCGTCGTCGACGATCAGGACTCGGCCCCGGTCTGAGCTGGTGGTACTCATTCAGTAATCTGGTTCTCGGACGTTTGAGTAAGAAAAACCTCGGGAGGAAAACTCGGAGATTGGTGCGGGAGTTTCTTACGACGATGACCAGGCGGATTCGCTGGCCGTGAGAGTATAACAGGTTTAGTGAAAGTTTGTCAGCAAAGAGTTTAGCGAGGTGGAGGGGTAATAGTGTGTTGCTCAACATTGCTTGGGTCCCGGAGGGACCAAATGTTTCTAGCCACGTGCCTAAAAGTTAGTTACGGCTCCAGCGGAGCCGAATGTTGTTGCTGCACGGACACATCGCGCTCCGCGGGAGCGCGGTCCCGGGGGCGGGTCGGCGACTATAGACATTTGGTCCCTCCGGGACCCAAGCAATGTTGAGCAATACGCGATTACCCCGCTACGTTTAGCTGCGGATCGGAACTCACTTGACCGATCCGCGGGTAAAACTTACTGCTCCTGGCCGCGTTTGCGAGTGGCGGGTTCGGGCGTGGCGGTCTTGGCGAAATAGCCGGCCCGGTAGTTCAGCTTGAGATCCCGCTGCCGCAAGTTCGGATTCACCACCTGAATTTCAATCTTTCGATAGGAGCCGTCACGCGCCTTGTTGAGCGGCGAATAGGCCACTAAATACTGCTCGCGGAGGTCTCTTTGGATCTGGGCAAATGCGTCGCGCAGGTCGCGTTCGTGCCGCGGAAAGTATGCCCGCCCGCCGGTCTGTTCAGCGATTTTCTTGAGGGAACCTTCGTTAACGTTGAAAGTGTAGCGGTCGCCGATGCCGATAGCGTAGATGAGTGCATCCGCTTTCTGCGCGCGCTCGATGGCGTCGTGCATCTTCATGCGGCTGCTCGTATCGACGCCGTCAGTCAGCAGGATAATGGCGCGACGGGTGTGCTCCGCTGACGTGCTGATCAACTCTTCGGACGTTGCCCAAACGGCGTCCCAGATGGCAGTTGAACCTGCCAGTGCCTGATTGGTGCCGGAAATTGGCGGAGTTCCATTTACGACTACGCCACCGCCGATATAGCCCGACGGCGGAATAAACTCGACGCGATCGATCGCTCGTCGCAGTCTGTCAATGTTTCCGGAGAAGCCTTGTTCCAGAGTGGTTTCACCCGTGAACGAAAGTACGGCGGCCTCGTCCTTGTTTGGGCGCAGCACGCTCTCAAGAAACGCGCGAGCGGCTTCCTTTTCATCAGGCAGCGTGCGTTCTTCAGAGGCGCTGGTGTCGATCAGAATCGCGAGTGAGAGCGGGAGGTCGATGTTCTGTTGAAAAGTAAAGATCTCCTGCGGCTGTCCGTCTTCGAGAACGCGGATGTCTTCTGCCTTGAGATCGGTGATGAAACGCTTGCTCTTGTCGGCGGCGGTGAAGAAGATGTTAGTGAGGTTGGTGTCAACTCTGACAACCTCGTCTGAGTCCTGCGGTACCTCTTCACGCGTTCGTGGTGTCGGTGATGGTGACGCAGATGGAATCGGAGCGGCTGTCTCGTTTTTCGCGGACAACTTGCTGCTCGCTACGCCTCCACACAGCAGTGCGAAAACCAAAACCAACAACAGAACCGGACGACTCAAACTGCGATATTGCATTTTACTTTCCAACTTCTTTATGGCGTTACGCTGTCAGCGATGGCTTTGTAGCCCCGCTTCGTTCTCACCTTTAAGTCGCCTTTTCGATCCGAAATCCTGACGTCGATCTTGCGAAAGTTACCGTCGTAAGTCTTGTTGGTCGGATCGTAGGTGACGAGATATTGCGCCCTTAGCTCCTTCGATATTTTTGTGAACGAACGCTCGAGCGAAAGCATGTCGCCCGTGAAGAAGGCCATGCCTCCGGTCTCCTCAGAGAGCGTTACGAGATCGCGATCTTTCTTGTCGTGTACTTGTCCCGCTTCAACGCCCGGAACAGTGGACAGAAAACCAGCTTTGGTTGAGATCGCAAAGATTGTTGTTTCAGTGCGCTGTGCGATATCGATCGCGTCGCGGATATTTGCGCGGCTGTAGGTGTCTTCACCGTCGCTAACGATCAACAACACGCGGCGGCCGGGAACCGATCGCATCTTTTCGTCGCAGAACTGCCACACGGCATCGAACAAAGCGGTTTGCGTGCCCATCTTCTTGACGCTGTATACGGCCTTGTCGAGTAGATCGAGTCTGTCGGTGAAGTCCTGGCGCAGGTTGATCTCATCGTCGAAGGTGGCGAAGAGCACGCGATCCTTTCGCGGCTTCACCACCGTTTGAATGAAGTTCATTGCAGACTCTTGTTGGAACTTCAGCTTGCCGGCAGTCGATGGAGACGTATCCATTAATACGGCGATGTAGAGTGGCGTAGTTTGTGCAAGATCGTCCGAGAACGTTTCGATCGCCTGAGGAACCTTATCTTCCAGAACAACGAAGTCTTCCTTAGTCAGCCCCGGAACGAACTGACCTTTTTTGTCGGTGACTGTAATCGGCAGCCGCACACGACGAATCGGAATCCTGACCGGACGGTCGTCTTGCGGCAAAGGTGTCGGGCTTGGAGACGCTTTCGGCCTTTGGGCGGAGACGGACAACGTCGCGCCCGCAATTATCAGAGCAACCGACAAGTATTTGAATAAAAAACGTGTTACAGCTACTGACATGGATATGGATTAAAGTTCGGAGTCTGCTGAATTCCGGCGGTTCGATGCGTTCGAACCCGAACCTGTTGCCCTTTCTGATAGTTACAAACGGATGATCAGAACACAAAACACCAGCGAACTTCAATAGTATGTGGAATAGTTTGACGCCAAAAAACCACTGCAAGTCAGGAAGAGGGGCTTGCCCCCGC
>JBIOVO010000249.1:0-3596 GCA_044867735.1 Pyrinomonadaceae bacterium
CGCGGATGCTGGAGCGAGTGTGCTGCTGACGCAAACAGAGTTGCGCGAGCGGCTGCCGGAACAGGTGAGCGCGGAGGTGGTTTACCTCGAAGACTTGCGGCAGGGCTCGAATGAAGAAGCACAGAGCAGCGTGAGTAGCGAGAACCTGGCTTATCTGCTGTACACGTCGGGCTCGACGGGAAGACCGAAGGCTGTAGCAGTGACACACCAGAGCGCAGTGGCGCTGGTGAGCTGGGCGCAGACGGTGTTTACGGAAGAAGCGCTGGATGGAGTGTTGGCTTCGACGTCGATTAATTTTGACCTGTCGGTATTTGAGTTGTTTGTGCCGCTGAGCCGTGGTGGAAAAGTGATCGTGGCTGCCAATGCGCTGCAACTGCCGGAGTTGGCCAGACGCGAAGAGGTGCGGTTGATCAATACGGTGCCGAGTGCGATGCGGGAGTTGGTGCGCAGCGGGAGCGTGCCGGAGTCAGTGCGGGTGGTGAACTTGGCGGGTGAAGCGTTGAGCCGCAGCCTGGTGGAAGAGATATACGCACGGGAGCAGGTGCGAGAAGTGAACAACCTGTATGGCCCAACGGAAGACACGACGTACTCGACATGGGAGCGAGTGGCACGAGACGAAGCCGGCGCGGTGCGGATCGGGAGACCGATAGCGAACACCCGAGGCTATGTGCTGGATGAGCAGCAGCAGGTAGTGCCGGTGGGAGTGCGCGGGGAGTTGTACCTGGGCGGCGAGGGATTGGCACGGGGGTATTGGGGACGCGCGGAACTGACTGCCGAGCGGTTTGTGCCGGACGGCGTGAGTGGACGGAGTGGTAGGCGGCTGTATCGGACGGGAGACGAGGTGCGGTACGGAGCCGACGGGCGGCTTGAATATGTGGGGCGATTAGACCAGCAGGTGAAGGTGCGCGGGTACCGGATTGAGTTGGGCGAAGTGGAGGAAGCGCTGGCGCGACATGAGTCGATCCGAGAGAGCGTGGTGGTAGTAAAGGAAGATCAGTTGGTGGGTTACGTGGTGGGGGCTGAGGGAGCAGAAATAGATGTGAATCAGTTGCGGGAATACCTGGGCGAGCATTTACCTGGCTACATGATTCCTGGAGTGATCGTGGAGTTGGAGTCGCTGCCGCTGACTGCCAATGGAAAAGTGGATCGGAAAGCGCTGCCGAACGCGGCGCAGATGGAGTCAACGGGCGAGTACGTCGGGCCACGCACGGCGGTGGAAGAGTTGTTGGCTGGAATCTGGAGTGAGGTGCTGGGCGTAGAGCGAGTCGGCATCAACGACAACTTCTTTGCGTTGGGAGGCCATTCACTGTTGGCGACGCAAGTGATCTCGCGAGTGCAAGGGACGTTCAAGGTTCAGTTGCCGTTGCGAAGTTTGTTTGAAGCACCCCTGCTGAGCCGCTTCGCGAAAACAGTTGAGCAAGCGATGCACCAGGCGCCGCAGGCGGAGCCGCCGCCGCTGGTACCGGTGAGTCGAGAGCAGGCTTTGCCGCTGTCGTTTGCCCAGCAGCGTTTGTGGTTCATGCAGCAATGGGAGCCGGAGAGTGCCGCGTATCACATCCCGGGCGCGGTGCGATTGCGTGGGCCATTGGCGGTGCGCGAACTGAAGCAGAGTCTGCACGAGATCATCGAGCGGCACGAATCCTTACGAACAGTGTTTCCCGCGCTAGCCGGGGAGGCGGTGCAGCAGGTACTGGACGCAGTTGAATCGAAGTTGAGTGAGTTGGATCTGACTGCGCTGATCGGCCAAGAGCAAGAGAGAGAAGTGGTGGCGATCATACGGAGCGAGATAAAGCTCCCCTTTGATTTGACCACCGGTCCATTGTTTCGCGTGGTGTTAATGCGCGTCGCAGCCGACGAGCACGTGCTGCTGCTGGTGCTGCATCACATCATCGCCGACGGCTGGTCCATGGGCGTGATGCTGCGGGAGCTGGTGAGTTTGTATGAGAGCCGTAGTCGCGGGGAGCAAAGTCAATTGCCTGAGTTGCGGGTGCAGTATGTCGACTACGCGCAGTGGCAGCGGGAATGGCTGAGCGGCGACGTGTTGGACCAGCAGCTACGCTACTGGAAAGAGCAGTTGGCGGATGCGCCGCCGGTCCTCTCGCTACCGGCTGACCGAGCCCGACCCGCGATCAAAACGTTTGCCGGCGCGAGGCAATCGCTGTCACTCAATAAAGAGTTAGTCGATCGGCTTCGCCATTTGTCACGGCAGGAAAACAGCACTCTCTTCATGGTGTTGCTCGCCGCGTTTCAAACACTGCTCTACCGTTATACAGGACAATCCGACATCGTCGTCGGCAGCCCGATCGCGAACCGTACGAAGAAGGATATCGAAGGACTGATCGGCTTCTTCGTCAACACGCTCGTCCTGCGTGCCCGCCTCAGTGACGCGGACAGTTTTCGTGAGTTGCTAAAGCAGGTTAGAGAGCATTGCCTGGGAGCTTATGCGCATCAGGACGTTCCGTTTGAAAAATTGGTCGAAGAGCTGCAACCAGAACGCAACTTGAATTGCACTCCACTGTTTCAGGTCATGATGGTGCTCCAGGACGGTGAGATGTTCAAGCTTGCGCTTCCCGACCTGAGCATAGATCAAATTCCGGTAACGAACGGCGCCACGAAATTTGACCTCACACTTTCCCTGGTAGATAGCGAGACTGATGTTACTGGTTGGCTGGAGTACAGCACGGATCTGTTTGAGGCGACGACGATCAAGCGGATGGTCGAGCACTTTACGATACTACTGGAAGGAATCGCGGCTGCGCCGGAACAGCGCCTCTCGGAGTTGCCGTTATTGAGCGCAGTGGAGCGAGAACAGTTACTGCTCGACTGGAATGAAACGCACCACGAATTCGATCGAGCAAGGTGCCTGCATGAAGGATTTGAAGCGCAGGTAGAGAAGACTCCGGATGCCATCGCGGTCGTCTTCGAGCAAGAGCAACTGAGCTATCGCGAGTTGAATAGTCGCGCCAACCAACTGGCACATCATCTGGTGCGGCTGGGAGTGGGACCAGAAACACTGGTGGGCATCTGCCTGGAACGCTCGCTGGAGCTGATGGTGGCGGTGCTGGGCGTGTTGAAAGCAGGTGGCGGCTATTTCCCACTTGACCCGGCGTTCCCGCAACAGCGGTTGTCGTTCCTGCTGGCCGATGCACAAGCGCCGGTGCTGTTGACGCAGGAACGGTTGCTTGGGCGGTTGCCTGAGTACACGGGAACAATCGTGTCGCTGGATAGTGACTGGCCGAAGATCGCGCGCGAGAGTGAAGAGAACCTCGATAGCGGCGTGTCACCGGAGAACATCGCTTACGTGATTTACACGTCGGGTTCGAGCGGCAAGCCGAAAGGCGTGGTGGTCGAGCAGCGCCAGATACTCAACTACATACAGGCAATCAGCGAACGGTTGAAGTTCGAGGGCGGGGCCAGTTATGCGATGGTGCAGCCGCTGACGGTAGATGCAGCGCAGACGGTGCTGTTCCCACCGTGGTACGCGGGCGGGACCGTGCATTTGATCGCGCAGGAGCGTGCGACTGATGCCGCGGCGTTGCACGAGTATTTCGGTGAGCACGCGATTGATTGTCTGAAGATTGCGCCGTCGCACCTGG
>JBIOVO010000250.1:0-23542 GCA_044867735.1 Pyrinomonadaceae bacterium
CGTTAACGGTGCCGAGTAAAGCTGCCGACATCGCGGGCGGTTGAATGATCTGATCCGCGCCGGCGTTAACTACTGGCGCCGTGTTCGGCGGAACCGGATTGACGACGATCGTAATCGTGTCGCTGCCGGTGTACTCGCTGTCGTCGGCCGTCAGTCTCAGGACATAGGTGCCCTCGATACTGAACGTCGCCGTAGTGCTCAGCGCATTTGCGTTGGCAAACGTAACCGTGCCCGGTCCACTAACCTTGGACCACGTCGAGGTGACGGTCACACCGGTAGGCTTGCCGTCGTCAGCCACACTTCCGTTCAAAGAAGCATTCGCAGGCAGTGTGATCGTCTGATCCGCACCGGCGTTAACGACTGGGGCGAGATTGGCAGCTTCGACTGTGATCGTGACGTCGTCACTGCTGGTGAGTTCCGTGTCGTTGCCCGTGAGACGCAACACATAGGTGCCTGCGATGGTAAAGGTCGCAGACGTCACTGCGGCATTTGCATTCGCGAACGAGACATCGCCAGGGCCGGAGACCTTGGACCACGTAGCGGTGAGCACGCCTGCTGCCGGCAGACCGTCGTCAGTGACGCTGCCATTGAGTTTGACTCCGGCGCCCGTAACTGGTCGGAACGAGATCGCGTCGAAGTAAGCGTCGTTCGTCGTTCCCGTCTTGCGCGTCGCAATCAAGCGGATGCGAATCCAACCGGTGCCGGCCGGAACCGCGCGCGTGTCTTCAAGCAGGTGCCACGCACTCGTCGAAGTAATTTCACCCGAATCGAGGCGAGCGATCATCGTGGTGTTCGCAGCGTTGCGATACTCGAGGATCACACGTGCTGAATCAGGTATGGCCTCAGCACGCGAGCGCGCGTGAGCCTTCAACGTAAACGACTGCGTGCCGGCAGCAATCGTGGCCGCGAAGCCTGACAGGTCGATGTCCTGACGCAATTCGGCCGAGGCAGTTTCGCCGGCGTAGAAAATGAACCCGCCGTTGACACTTTCGGGGAAACCGCCTGTGCCGGAAGCGGCACGTGTCCAGCTCGTTCCGACAGCTTCGGTCCAGGCGCGGATCTCGCCGTTAACGAGTGGTTCGTCGTTGCCGGCGTTCTGTACCTGGTTGGCGTTTAGTTCAACCGAATGATTCGGACCGGCATCAACTACCGGCGCCTGATTGGGCGCGGGCGCATTGACGGTGACCGTCAACTCATCGAATGCCGTGAGTTCCGAGTCGCTGGCTGTTAATCGCAGCACATACGTGCCCGGCTCGCTGAACGTAGCAGTCGTGATCGTTGCAGCAGCATCAGCAAACGTAGTCGTGCCTGGACCACTCACCTGCGACCATGCGGTCGTCAACGTGCTGTTCAGCGGTAGACCATCGTCAGTGGCCGTGCCGTTCAACCGCGCTATGCCTGGCTGTGTGATTGTTATATCCGCGCCGGCGTTGACTTCCGGCGCACGGTTTGGCGGCGTGACGATAACGACCGTTTCATCGCTCGCGATGAACTCAGTATCCGTCGCCGTCAGACGCAACACATAAGTTCCCGCTTCGCTGAATGTCGCGGTTGTTGTTGGTGACGACGCGTCGGCAAAAGCAACGAGACCTGGACCACTCACCATTGACCAGGACGAGGTAACGGTTACATTCCGCGGCAGGCCATCGTCCGTGACGCTGCCGTTGAGCGTCGCCGTACCATTGATGGCAACTGCCAGATCAGGACCGGCGTTAACTATCGGCGCTTGGTTCTGAGCGAGAATCGTTAGGACGAAGGTCTGTGTATCAAAGCCACCGTTTGGATCCTGCGCGCGGACAGTGACCGTGTGATCGCCAACGTTAAGCGACGTAACCGGCCAGGTGATTAGACCGGTCGTCGAGTTGATAGTCATACCGAGCGGCGCAGTCGTTAGCGAGTAAGTGATCGCGTCGCCGTCCGGATCTACTGCGTTGACGTCGTAGGTGTAAGTAGCCTGCGCGAGCGACAGATTGCGGAACCCGCTGTACCTCACCTGCTCTTGCGAGTAGTTGTAGAAGCCAAACAGTCCATTGGTGTAGGTCGAGTCGTTGACGGTGAAGTCAGCGAGCACGGTCGCGCCCTGCTTCACAGTGATCTTGATCTCGCCCGGATTGAATCGCAGTGTGAACTGGTAGTCGGTAAAGCTGACCCACGGCACGGTGTTATGGAACAGATTGCGCACACGTGTGCCATTGCCGGCCGTTGGCCAGAAGTCGTTGCCGGTGAGAGTTGAGCTGGCGTTAACGACCTTGAGGGTCATACCGCGCTCGGCAAACCCGAGCGGATCGTTTTGATCGGCTTTCTTCCAGTCGAACAGGTAGAAGTGTTCTGAGTTTTGATAACCGAAGACGAAGCCGATGAAGTCGTCGTCCGTCGTCGTATTGACGCGCCACGTTCCATCCATCTGCCCGGTTGTGAAATTGAAGTCGCTGAGGAGGATCGCAGCGTCAGAGTTCACGATCTGCGTGACGGCGTTGTTTGGTAGATCCTTCACCCAGTTGGCATCGGGTTGCGAGTTCAACTCGTACTGCTTCGTCGTCCATGGACCAAGGTTGACGAGATCGCCGCTGCCGGCAGGCACTGCGCCGAGCGACAGTTCTGTGGTTGGTTCACTGATGATTTCAGGAGAGCGATTTGGTCGTGGCAGTACGGTGATCGTGACGTCATCAAACGAACCCTTGTCCGTGTCGCTGCCCTCGAGTCGCAACGTGTACGTGCCCGCAACCGTGAACGACGCAGTCGTTACCGGTTGATGGATATTGCCAAACGTCACTATTCCCGGTCCGGTCAACTTGGACCACGTGGCTGTCAGCGTGCTGCCCGCTGGTAATCCATCGTCAGTTACTGAACCCGCGAGCAGCGCGATGGCGGCATCCGGAATCGCAGTGCCAAGACGGATGGTGTCGATGCCGATGTTGGAATCCGGGAAATCGGCGGAACCATCAGACTCGTCGATGACGACGGTCGAGATGTTTCTCGAGGTGGAGATAAAGCCGAAGAAGACGGATCCACCCGGCACTCCACCCGGAGCCGAACCACTCGGAACGGCCGAAGTTGTGTGAATGATCTGACCGTTTGCGTCGAGCAGCTGCACAGAGGTGAACGAACAGCAGTCGAGTGACTGGAAGAGAATGTCGAAACCGACAGCCGAAACAGGCGTGGCGAAGATCATCCGGATGTCGTCGTTCTCGACTGACGGGTTTGGTCCAGGCGCGAGTTGTGTGCCGCCCGGTGAAAGCACGTTCTCGCCGCTCGTCGGGAACAGCTTGTTGGTGGCGGGATTCGGGGCGCTCGAGAAACCTGACGGCGTCACCGTGTCCTGTCCGCGCACGACGATGAGCGGCGCGCTGGTCCCCGATCCCTGCTGGAATGTAATGCCTGAGATCGTTTGACCGGTGATGTTCGTGTCAGGAGCAATCGCGTCGAAGTCCAATGCCACGCCGGGCGAGCCTGCGACAGCGTTGAACCTCGCTGCATCGCCGATGATGGCCGTTCCGGCTCCGCTCACGAAGGAGATTGTTTGATCCGGTCCGGCGTTAACTACCGGCGCCTGGTTTCCGGGTATGACCGTGACGGTGAGCGTGTCGCTGCCAGTGTGGACCGAGTCGCTCGCCGTCATTCGCAGTATGTAAGTTCCGGGCGAACCGAAGGTGACGTTGCTGATCGCCGAGGTTGGTTGCGAGAAAGTAACGGCGCCTGGTCCGGATACCTTCGACCAGTTCATCGTGAGCCGCGTATTGCTTGGGAGCGCATCGTCGCAAACCGAAGCATCCAGCGCGGTTTGTAGTACGCCGGTTATCGTTTGATCTGGTCCGGCATCAATGCCCGGGGCAACATTTACCGGCGTCTCGAGCGGGAAGCCGACAGTACCGATCGACAGATCGTAAAGAATCGGACTCTCACCACTCGACGCGCGTTCGAACCTGACCGTGATCCTGACGAAACGTCCGTTGGGAATGACCGGATCGTCGCCATTTGAAACAACAACCGGTGTGGTGAAAGTCGTGTTGTTTTCACTGGTCTGAAGTGAAATTGTGATCAGACCGTTGCCGCAAACCTGCGCGGTCCAACCAATCTTGCCCCACTCCGCTCCGGCTATCTGACTATCAAACGTTGCGGTCCAGGTGCCGATATTCGGCGCGCCCTGCAACGTGCTGCCGGTCATGTCGCTGTAGTTGTAGGGATTGCCGCCGAGATCGACCGTGGTGAATTCAACCGCGCCGACTCGCGTTACGCCATCGCCGCCGATTGGTCCAAGCGCCGGGTTGATTCGCGAGACAGTTCGGCTGTTGAAGTTCGTAGCCCAGATCTTGCCCGCGCCGTCCACGGCGACACCTGTTGGACCACTACCGACTGTGATCGTGCCAACGTAAACACCACTGCTCTTCATGTGACCGACGGTGTTGGTGTTTAGCGAGTGAGCGATCCAAACATCGTCGTTCCGATCGACAACGCAGCCTTGCGCCAACGATGATCCCTGGTTAAAGGAACCGATAAGTGTTCCGTTAGGAGCAAACTTGCGGATCGTGCCGTTGCCGAAAGAGGTGTTGTAAACATTACCGAGACTGTCGATGCAAAGTCCGTAACTCGGGTGACTAAAACCACGCCAGTTCACACCATTCGGCCCGGTCAACGGATTCGCGGTGTCCCAACGCAGCATCGGATTCGCCGACCAGATGACATTGTTCTTGTCGATCAGGCCGCCGTAACCACCAAACCCGACTGAAGGTTCGGCACGTTTGATCGCGCCCGTTACACCGTCGAGCAGATCGAAACGCTGGCCGCTCGTGCCGCTTACCCAGATGTCGTTGTTCTGATTTACAGCGACGTGGCGCGTGCCGAATGAATTGACCCTCGTGTAGTGGAGGATGCACTCATCCTGCGCGGTTGACACACCACCATTGGTGTTGGCGCCACCGGTGTTAGTCCAGGGGCGAATGTTGTTTTGGGCCGTAGAAGTATCGATAACACCGTTGCCATTTCGATCGACGCACTGGCCGTTCTCGACGAGACCGATGTGCACGACGCTGTTGCCGGCACGGTTCGTCGCCCACACGTTGCCGTTCCGATCGACGGTTGTGCGTGACGGATCGCGTGGTTGGCCGTTTGGCGAGGTGAAGTATTCACCGATGATCTGTCCCGTTTCAGTGTTGATCTTGACGACAGTGCCTTTGCTCGAGACAGCCACCCACATGAAGTTGAAGCTGCGGATGGTCGAATCGAGTTCCAACTGATCCGGTGTGGTGTGCGCAACGTTGATCAGACTGCCGAGATCGAAGTCGGCATTGAGCGTGTAGACCTTGGAAGCGTGCGGTTTTGGATTGACGGTGATCGTAGCTTCGTCAAACTCAGTGAACTGCGTGTCGTCGCCAGTCAGGCGTAGCACGTACGTGCCGGGCGCGGTGAAAGTAACTCCAGTCGTCAAATCATTCGGACTGGCAAACGTCACGTTTCCGGGACCAGAGACTTTGGTCCACGCGGTTTCGACAACGCTGCCGACCGGTAGTCCATCGTCGGTCGCCGTACCGATCTGCGTGATGCCTTGCAGGAAGGTGATCGTTTGATCCGGACCGGCGTTGATGAGCGGTGGAGTGTTAGCCGGCAACACGATCACGGTGCATTCGTCGCTGACGGTGAAGCGTGAATCGTCGGCAGTCAGTCGCAGCACATACGTGCCTTCAATGCTGAACTGCGCGGTTGTTACCGGTGAAGAGGGATTGCCGAAGGTGACGGTTCCCGGACCGGAGACTTTCGTCCAGGTCGTAACCAGAGTGCTGCCAAACGGAAAACCGTCGTCCGTCGCTGTTCCGTTCAAGGTGGCCAGGGCCGGCAGTCGAACAGTTTGATCCGCACCGGCGTCAACAACCGGCGGCTGATTCTCAGGGTGAACTGTAATAACGACGTCGTCGTGGACGGTGAACTCGGTGTCGTCAGCAGTCAGACGCAAGGTGTATGTACCCGGCGCGCTGAACGTGACGACAGTTGAGAGATCGTGCACGTCTGCGAACGTAGCTGTGCCCGGACCGCTAAGCATGCTCCACGTTCTCGTCACCGTCGATCCGCGCGGCAATGCGTCGTCAGTCACCACACCGGCCATCGTGGCGGTGTTCGGCAGTTCGATGGTTTGATCGGGACCGGCATTGACCTCGGGAGGCTGGTTGCGGGGCACCACCTCAACCTTCATCTCGTCGAAAACCGTGAGCAGCGAATCGCTCGCGGTCAGTCGCAGCACGTATTCGCCGGGCGTAACGAACTTCGCCGTCGTCACCGGATTCGAAGCATTCTCAAATGTGACTGGACCAGGACCAGAGACTTTGGTCCACGTGGTGGTGAGAGTACCGTTGAGCGGCAGACCATCGTCGTTCGCCGTACCGTTCAAACTCACTTCGTCCGTGGGCAGAGTGATCGTCTGATCCGGACCGGCATCGACTGCCGGTGGACGATTGATCGGCGGCGGGGCGACGTCGGTTTCCGTAATCTGCAAAATGCCGTTGCCGTCGATTTGCAGTCGATCGCAGGTGACCGTGCCACGAATGCGTCCGTTGCCGGGAATTGAAACTATCCCCTGCGGGTTACGCACGATTGCATAAAGCACGGAGTTGCCGGTGACGGTGACGGTTCCCTGCGCGACGCGAAGTATGAGTCGCTGCGGGTTGTCGGCCGCCCCGACGGCGGAACCAACGAGCGAAACGTTACCTTTGACCGTGAGCTGTATCGGACCAACCACTCGCAACTCACTGCCGCCCGACATCGAGAGCTCTTCAAGGTTGTAGACGGAAGGCACAGTTGCGCCCTCAACACCAAGGACCAGCGCTGTGTGACCACTCGCATCGAACCTGCCGTAAGTTCCCGGTGGAACCACAACCGCGCCCGCTTTACCGGAGATACTGAGGTGACGCAGCGTTGCCGGGTCGCCGAGCACGTCGTCCTCATCTGTCATCGACACATCGCGCGTGCCGCTTGGAGCCGGCGGCGCGAGAATCGGCATCAGGCTGATCGGATTCGTCCGCGTGATGACGTGACGCAAGTGCGCGTTGTTGCTGATCGTGATCGAGTAGCCGGTGGGCTGGGTGCTTTCAACACCTTCGATGACGCCGTTAAAGCTCGGATTACCGCTGCCGAGTGTTACCGTGGGTCGGCCCGGCACGAGCAAATCGGAAGTGATGACGTCCGTGCCATCGAGTGCAAGGCTCTCCGGCAGCAACTGCCAGAGCGCGCCTTCGACACGGCCGCTGTTGAGTTCCGGCGCGTGACGAACGACGGCGATCTTGTCGTAGAAATCTTTAACGCCCGGGACCTCGGAGAGCGCAGCGGCGGAGAAGGTGATCTGTTTCCAGCTCGCAACTTCGGCAATCTGACCAACTTCAAAATCAGTTCCATTCCAACGAACACGCACCAGCTTGCCGGGCGTGCCCTGGGCGATCAGGATGTCGCCGATGATTCCCGCAAGAGCGTCGTCGGGCGCCCCCCAGATCTTTCCGCCAACCGGATCGATACCGTAGAAGTTTTCGTGTGCAGGGATGACGCTGATGTCCTGAGGAGAGATCGACAGTGGATAACTCGTCGAACTGCCGAGTGCGTCGATGGCGTACACCGCGTTTTGTGTTCTGGCGCCAGCAAGGATCTTGCCTGCCCATGGGCCATACTTGACGATGTCGTTCGGAACCGTGGTTACGCCTTCGAGTGGAGTGCCGAGTTCAGCAATACGCGTTGCTGCGCCTGCTGAAGTGATCCGCCAAATATTGCCCGCAGTTGTGACAGCGATCAGATCTCCACCGAACACACCGGTGCGATCCACATAAACGCCGCCATCCACCGGACCGCTCTCGCCCGCGAGAGTGACCCAGGGGTTCTGCACCGTCGCGCCATCGGCAGCGACGCGCGCGATCACCCCGGGCACACCGGTGCCACTAAACAACTCACCCGGATGAAAACCGCCGAGACTCATGCCGGTGCCCGCGTCGCGTGCAGTGGCGATCTTTAGTCCGCCGGTTATCTCGGCGACGTTTGAGTACGGGCGATGTGTACCGTCGGCGTCGAGCGATTCGAAGTTGAGTGGAAGGCCAGTAGGACTATTCGCTGAGACGACTACTTTTCGTAACGGTTGATGATGATCGATACCGACGTGTCCGGAGAACGTCGTGCTGATCGGCGTCAGAATGACGCCGAAGTCTTCCGGCGCTTCGGTCATTAGCGGTTCCGGCGCCGCCGTTTCCGGAGGACTCAATTTGTGAAGCGTAGACGCGAGCGACGAGGCGAGATCGCTGAACGATGCGAACGAGAGGCCAACTTTCGGCAAAGAGAACATCGGGCCACCGCGCGGAGCCGCGAGCGCCGGAGGCGCAATCGTCTGCACAAACAGCAAAAGCGCGAGCAATTGTGCAATCAAGCGTTGTGCGGGGAAGGAAGACGGGCGGCGGCTGAATAGACGGATAGATCTCGTTCGCACAGAAATCGGGGACATTTCGGGCTCCTTGTCGGTGAATGCGGCCGTCGGGGGTGGTCCGCTTGATGAACTTTTACTTCAGAGAATGCGCAGTGATCTTAAAAGTTGAGCACGAGCGGGCCACCTAACTTGCTTGAGTTTTCCGGATCCGCTGAAAGGCTAAGCGTTCCGTTGCCGCTCGTGGTTGTTTCGTACTGGCCTGTTCCGCTTTGCAGTGTTAGTTGAACTGAATTGACCGCAGTGATGATGCCGTTCGCGTCGAGCGTTAGCGTGCCGCCGCTAATACTTCCCGCAAGCGTGCCGTTCGAGTTCGAGGTGGCGTCGGCGTTCTGCGGGAGGACCGTCATCGTCCAGGTTCCGCCGGTGACGTTGCCGCCTTCATGCTGGAGTTTTAGGTTGAGCATACCGGGCAGATCGCCAGTGGCGTTCAGGTTGAGCGCAGCGCCTTCGCTTTCGGGGGAAGCGGTTTGGGCGCCGCTGACAGTGTTGTTGTAGGTTGCCGCAGCTTCGACCACCGCGATCGTGACGAGCATTGCGAGCAACGTTATGAAAAAGGCGGGGAACAAGCGCCTCATAACTGTTACTCCTGCGAACGAGTTTTAGATCGTCGTCGCCGGCAAGGTGGAAAGAATAAAAATCCTCACAAGAGCGTGAGCTCTGGCTGGGCTGTCCCAGGTTTGGAAGGGTACCCGGGATCGAGGTAGATCGATTCAGACGATTGGGAGAATCACTACGAAGGTGTCTGAATCGAATGAGTACTTCAGCGAAAAACTATCACCTATCGTTGACGGTGAGCACCTTAGTGCAGAGACAAAAGTCTGTCAAGAACTTGCAATTGGCCAAAATTAAGAAATGAGTAAACACTTTAACTGACTCGTTTGAGACTGGGCTTTTTCCGTGCATTAACATACCAATTTTGAACCTGGGGGATCCTCGATAAAGTTTTTCCCCGCAAAGGCGCAAAGGCGCAAAGTTCTGACCTCCGGCAGCTGTAGGTCTTAAGTTTGCGTCTCCTTTGCGCCTTTGCGCCTTTGCGGGGAAAACCATCTTTAGCGCCGCATGACGCCCTCCTATTGACATCCAATAGGAGCACGCCATAAACTCCGCTCCTATCGGACGTCTATAGGAAAGCCATGAAGAAACAGAAAGCTGATCTGCTGCAAGGCACACTCGAGCTTTTGATCCTGCGTTTGCTCAGTTCCGGAAGCTTGAACGGTTGGGACATCATGCAACGTATCCAGCTCGTCTCCGGCGAGGTGCTCAGTGTCACACCCGGAGCGCTCTACCCCGCTCTCCACCGCCTGGAAGAACGTGAACTCATCTCCTCCGTCTGGGCGCCATCAGGAAATAATCGGCGGGCGAAGTTTTATGAGTTGACGAAGAGCGGCCGCAAACAGTTGGAAACGCAACGGAAGCAGTGGGAACGTTTCTCCGGCGCCGTTGCGGTGATCTTACGAGATGCCTGAGAAGCGTTATGAAGTTGAGCACTCTCAAGAGACGCTGGCACGCACTCTTTCATAAAGAAGAGCTCGAAGACGAACTCGACGAAGAGCTGCAATACCACCTCGAGCGAGACATCGAGCAAAACATCCTCAGCGGAATGACCCGCGAAGAAGCGCGCTATGCCGCGCTCAAATCATTCGGTGGAATCATGCAATCAAAAGAAGAGAGTCGCGACGCGCGCGGCGTCCGGCTGATCGAAAACACGTTGCAAGACGCACGTTACAGTCTGCGTCTGATGATCAAGAACCCGGTTTTCACGTTGATCGTCGTGCTGACGCTGACGTTGGGGATCGGCGCAAACACGGCGATCTTCAGTTTCGCGAACGGCATCCTCCTCCGTCCACTTCCCTACCCTCAATCCGATCGACTCGTCGTGCTGGACGAGACCGCGCTCAAGCGCGGCATCGCTTCGATGAGCGTCTCTTATCCGAATGCCCTGGATTGGCGCGAGCAGAACACCGTCTTTGAAGGAATCGGCATCGACTACGGCACCAGCAGATTTTCACTCAGCGGCATCGGACAACCGGAAACCCTTCGGGGTTCCTATATTTCCCATGGGCTGCTCGAAGTGCTGCGTGTGCAACCACTTCTGGGCCGCACTTTCACCGAGGTTGAAGATCGTCCGGACACAGATACCGTCGTCATACTCGGTTACGACTTGTGGCAGAAATACTTTGGCGGCGACCAAAACATCGTGGGACGCACGGTCATGGTCAACAATCGCGCGCGGATCGTCGTCGGCGTGATGCCTCCGGGATTCAAATATCCTGAGATCTCGGAATTGTGGACGCCGCTCGCCCTGACCACCAAAGAGTTCACCCGAACCGATCATGGCCTAAACGCAATCGCGCGCTTGAAAGACGGCGTCACTATCGAACAGGCGCAGGCTGAGATGAACAACATCGCCGCCCGCATCGAACAACAAAATCCTGTCACTAACGAAGGACTCGGCGTCAGCGTTACCAGTCTGCACAAGAACCTCTCCGGTGATTACCGCGAAGGTTTGCTGATACTCCTGGGTGTCGTGGGATGCGTCTTGTTAGTCGCCTGCGTAAACGTTGCGAACCTGATGCTGGCGCGCGCATCCGCACGACAAAAAGAGTTGGCCTTGCGCGCCGCGCTGGGAGCGAGCCGCTGGCGTGTGATCCGCCAACTCCTGCTCGAAAGTTTAATCCTCGCGACGATCGGCGGCCTGCTCGGACTCGCGCTCTCAAAGTGGGCGCTTTACATGTTGTTGAAGGCGATTCCGGGCCAGCTTCCGTTCTGGATGAACTTCGGCATCGACTTGCGCGTGCTTGGTTTCACTCTCGGAGTCACGCTGCTGACGGGATTGATTTTTGGCATCATGCCGGCCTTACAAAGCTCCCGCGTTGACCTCAACGATACGCTCAAAGAAGCTGGTCGCGGTTCGCTCACTTCGAGCGGTACCAACTCCCGAAGCCTGCTCGTCGTAACCGAGATAGCACTCTCGCTGGTGTTGTTGGTGGGCGCAGGCTTGATGATTCAGAGTTTTCTGCGCTTGCGTCGCGTCAACGTCGGACTCAATCCGAAAGGCGTTTTGACGCTCACGATCGGATTGCCAAGGGCTAAATACGCTGAAGCGCAACAACGTGCAGCATTCTTCAAAAACGTGGTGGACCGCGTGCGAGCAATTCCCGGCGTCGAAGCAGCCGCGGCGACTGGAACGCTGCCGTTGAGTGGCGGCAACTGGGGTCGGAGTTTGACTGTGGAGGGCTATCCGGTTCTCTCTGTCGGTCAGGCGCCGATGATCCAGCACACAGTGGTTACTCCCGGATACTTTCAGACAATGGGCATCCACCTGCTCGCCGGTCGCGATTTTGCGGAAGCCGATCGCACCGGCGCGCCACTCGTAACGATCGTCGATGAGCGGCTCGCGCAGAAGTACTGGCCCAACCAGAGTCCAATCGGAAAGCGAGTCCGCTTCGGACCACCTGAGGACAACGAGCCCTGGCACACGGTGATTGGTGTGGTCAATGTCGTCAGACATCAACGAATGCAGGAAGAGACGCGAGACAGCGTTTACCTGCCACACCAGCAAATCCCGGTTGGTGGCTTGTCAATCGTTTCGCGCTCGGCTGATCCAAAGGGTTTGGTCGCGTCGGTGCGACGAGAAGTCGCGCAAATCGACTCCGATCTTCCGTTGAGCAATATCGCGACGATGGAAGAAGTGATGGCCGACTCGATCTGGCAACCGCGACTCTACGCGATGCTCTTCGCCGTGTTTGCCGGCGGTGCGTTAGTGCTCGCAGTTATCGGAATCTATGGCGTGATGGCGTACATCGTGATCACACGCACGCACGAGATCGGTATCCGCATGGCCCTCGGCGCCACGGCGCGCGACGTGTTCAGGTTGATCGTTGGACGCGGGATGAAGTTGACAGCGATCGGACTGGTACTCGGCATCGGCGGGGCTTTCGCGTTGACGCGTTTGATGCGTGGGCTCCTGTTCAATATCAGCGCGACTGATCCGATCACGTTTGTTCTGCTTTCAGTGCTCTTGGCTGTTGCCGCTTTTCTGGCGTGTTACATTCCCGCGCGGCGTGCCACAAAAGTGGATCCGTTGGTGGCGTTGCGCTACGAATAGGGCCGCAAAGCACGAAAAGAGTTTACGGGGCGGCTGGGATCGGTTCGAGAAGGGCCAGGGCTAGCGAGCGCGCCACCTCGAGCAGAGCCATGCGCTGAGTGGGGTTACTATCAAGCGAGGCATCGCTCTTTGCCGGCCTTGGAAGGCCGACAGTTATATGGGCGAACACACGACCCTTGCGAAAGGTAATCCAGGCAGAATGATCTCGACCTGACTCATACGCCTGTTCTCCATATCCCCCGAGCGGCTTACTCATATTGATTGATAAGAATTTCTGCGACTGGTCCAGACTCTTTTCCGCATCAGCCTTTGCGTCGCCGTAGAGAATGAATATGTTGACGTCAACAGAATCTTGCTTGCATTTGAATGCGTACTTCGTTCCGCGCGGGGTATCGGGTCCCGGCTCGCCTTGATGTACATACGCCCTCTCGCAACTGAACTTCTTGTCCTTGAGCGACTGCTCCATATTCGTAATCACGTGCTCGCTCTCGCTCTGTGCGTTGGCGGGCTGGAACCAACACAGCAACACTGCTGCCAGCGTCAGGGATAAAGAAAGTCTTCTCATAATGTTCTCACTTTGAAAGAGAAACTTTTCTCGCGATTACGGCCACGTGCCCGTGCGAAGTTGGATCATCGGCTTCCCAAAGTTCAATCTCAAATCCGGCTGACTCCAGCAAACGACGGGTTACTTCCGGATCGTGTGCACTGTAGAAAAACTCGTGTCCGTACATCTCGGAAGTGAAACCACTTGAACCGGATCCGCCCACAGACAGCAGCAGTTTTCCGCCAACGTCAAGGGTGTTGTAGAGCTTGGAGAGTATCGTCGCGTGGTGCCGGCGTTGAATGTGAAAAAGCGAATCCCAGGCGACCGCGGCGGCAAATGATCCGGCGAACTGAACCTCGACGATGTCGGCTTGGATGAGATGGACCGCAGGAATGGTGGTCTGGGCGATCGTTAGCATCGCTTTTGATTCATCCACGCCAATGAGGGTGTAGCCTCTCCGGGTGATGTGCGTGGCGATCGGGTGGCCGGTGCCGCAACCGAGATCCAGAATCTTCGAACCTGCGGTCACGTCCGTAAGAACTTGATCGACGTATCGGAGGACCCTTTCTGCGTGGCCGCGATCGCGGTGAGTGTGCCATTCGGTAGCGATGTGGTCGTAGGGGCGTGACATGCGAGAGTAAGTTTTCTCACGCAAAGGCGCAAAGACGCAAAGGAAGACCTCCGGCTTCAGAGGTTCAGAGTTCAAGCTTTAGCTTGTAGTTTCTCAAAAGTGCAGCCTAAAGGCTGAACTCTGAACCTTTGCGACTTTGCGCCTTTGCATGAGAAAACTCTTTTACAATCGCGGAAATAACACTAATCTCAGCAGCATGAAAGAGCACTCACATCAAGTCCGCTTGATCGCCGTTTTAGCAGCGACTGCGATCGCACTCTACATCTGCTGGCTCATGTTGCAGCCGTTTCTCGCGGTGCTTGCGTGGGCCGCGGTCCTCGTCATCGTTTTCTATCCGGTCCATAAACAACTCTCTTACCGGATCAAACGCCGCGGGCTCTGCGCGCTGCTCTCGACCACGCTCGTCATAGTCATCGTCGTACTGCCGCTCGTGGTGCTCACGGCAGCCGTCACCAACGAACTGGCCGGAGCGGCACGCACGTTCCCCGCGTACATGGGCCAACTCATGGATCCCGCTAGCGTGACTGGACGCATCTACCTGTGGATTCAGCAACGCCTGGGCCTTGACGCTATCGGACTGCAAGTCTTCGCGGCTGAGCAACTGAAGAACTACGGCTCTGCGATCGTCGGACGCTCGGTGGGAATGCTGGGCAACGTGATCAGCGGGCTCGTCAAGACGTTCTTCGTGATCATCACGATGTACTACATGTTCCGAGACGGCGAAAAGATCGTGAAAGCGCTGCCCGGTGTGCTGCCACTTGGTCCCGAGCAGAGCGAAGACTTTATCGCGCGCATCACTCAGGTGATCAGCGCCAGCGTTTATGGCGTCGTCACGATTGCTCTGCTTCAGGGAGTGCTCGGCGGTCTCGCGTTCTGGGTGCTCGGCGTGCCGTCGCCGTTGCTGTGGGGAGTCGTGCTGGCTTTTGTTTGCATGATACCGCTGGCCGGTTCCTTCTTTGTGTGGGGACCGGCGGCGATTTATCTGATGCTCACCAACCACTTCACGAAAGGAATCATCCTGGTGATCTGGGGAGCGCTCGTGATCAGCACCATCGACAACTTCCTGCGACCGAAGTTGATGCAGAACCAGACCAAACTTCACGAACTGCTTGTCTTGTTTGCGGTTCTCGGCGGGATGAGCATGTTCGGACTGCTGGGGATCGTGCTCGGTCCGGTTGTGCTGGCGATCACAATCGGGCTGCTCGATACGTTCAAAGCGAAAGAACCAGTATTATCTGAAACTGAGGCGCTCGAATAACACTAGTAAGGAGGGGCGGTTCAACTGGAAAACAAAAGGAACAAGATCCTGATCGTCGATGACGACGAAGCCATACGCTGGTCGCTCACCGAAGCGCTGCGCGCGTGGGACTTCGACGCGCTCGAAGCAGGCAGCGTCGCTCAGGCGCGCACTCAATTTGAGTCGGAACAACCTGCTGCGGTGCTTTTGGACATCGATCTGCCGGACGGTTCCGGACTAGATGTCTTACGCAAGATTCACGAAGATCGACCTGAGTGTATTGTGATCATGATCACCGGCAACGTGAAAGTCGATAACACGATCGCCGCGCTTCGCGGCGGTGCTTACGACTTCATCGGCAAGCCGATCAGTCTCGAAGAGTTGCGCGTCACGATCCGCAACGGCCTTGAAGCTCGTAATCTCCGACGCGAAGTTGAACAAGTAAAAAAAGACCGGGCGCGGGAGTTTAACTTTCGCCAGATCGTGGGTGAGTCGCCCGCGATGAAAAAGATGCTCGCACTCGCGGCGAAAGTCGCAGACAGCGAAGTGTCGTCGGTGTTGTTGCAGGGCGAGTCTGGAACCGGCAAAGACCTGGTTGCGAAGGCAATCCACTACGGCTCGCAAAGATCAGAGGGGCCATTCATCGCCATCAACTGCGCCGCCCTCCCGGCGACGCTGATCGAATCCGAACTCTTCGGTTATGAAAAGGGCGCCTTCACGGATGCGAAGGCCCGCAAGGAAGGTCTGTTCGAACAGGCTGAAGGCGGCACACTGCTGCTGGACGAGATCGGCGAACTCGAACTCGCCTTGCAGGCAAAACTGCTACGCGTGCTTGAAGAGGGCGCTTTCAGACGAGTTGGCGGCCTGAAAGACATTCCGCTCGATGTGCGCGTGCTGGCCGCATCCAATCGCGATCTAAAAACGGAAAGCGACGCGGGCCGTTTTCGCCTCGACCTTTACTACCGGCTCTCGATAATTCAAATCGACATCCCTCCGTTGCGCGAAAGAGGAGACGACGTTTTACTGCTGGCGCAACACTACATCGAGACGATCGGCGCACGACTACGCCGCCGAAAAAAGATCGCCGGTCTGTCATCTGAAGTCGTGGACGTATTTCGAAAATACAACTGGCCTGGTAACGTTCGTGAGCTGCGCAACGTGATCGAGCGCGCGCTCATACTCGAAGACAACGAAACGATCACCACCGAGTATCTTCCGGGAAGCCTGCTGGGGCCGATCGCGAATGGCGATCGGGTGTCTGCGCGCGACAAGACTGTCGCGCAGTTTTTGTTACCCAGCGAGGGAATCTCGCTTGATGAAGCGGAACTGTCTTTTGTGCAACAGGCGATCGAACGCAGCGGTGGCAATCAAACGAAAGCCGCCGAACTGTTAGGTATCTCCCGCGACCAGTTAAGATACCGGCTAAAGAAACTCGAAGACACATAAACAGCTGTGGCCAAGTCTACTTCCGAGGCAAAAGCTCCCACCGACGAAGCGTTAGAGCGCTCGCTCAAGGAACTCGCCGATATCAAGTTTGCGCTCGATGAAGCCGCGATCGTGGCGATTACCGATCAGCGCGGCATCATCAACTACGTCAACGACAAGTTCTGCGAGATCTCGAAATACTCACGCGAAGAGTTGCTCGGTCAGGACCACCGCATTATCAACTCCACCTACCATTCGAAAGAGTTCATCCGGGAATTATGGACCACGATAGCGAGCGGGCGCGTGTGGCATGGCGAGATCAAGAACCGCGCGAAGGACGGCGCCTTTTACTGGGTTGATACGACTATAGTTCCTTTTCTCAACGCCGAGGGAAAGCCGTACCAGTACGTTGCGATCCGCAACGACATCACCGAACGCAAACTCGGCGAAGAACGAATCCGGCAGCAGGCTGCACTAATCGATCAGGCTCAGGACGCGATCCTCGTCCGGGATCTCGATCAGAACATTCTCTTCTGGAACAAAGGAGCGGAACGGATCTACGGCTGGTCGGCGGCAGAAGCGATCGGAAAGAATATTTCCGAGTTGATGTTAAAAGAGACCGGGCGACTCGAAGCCGCCTGTCAGGCTGTACTCGAACACGGTGAGTGGAGTGGTGAGATTCATCAGGTCCGCCGTGACGGCGCGGAAATCATCGTCGAGAGTCGGTGGACCCTGGTGCGCGACGAAAAAGGGACTCCGGCTTCCATCCTCGTCATCGACACCGAGATCACCGAGAAGAAGCTAATGGAAGCGCAGTTTTTGCGCGCGCAACGGATGGAGTCGATCGGCACGCTTGCCGGCGGCATCGCTCACGATCTGAACAACGTTCTGTCGCCGATCCTGATGGCGATCGACATGTTGCAGATGAAAGCGACCGATGAGAGCAGCAAGAAGTGGTTGGATGTGTTGCGGACCAATGCCGAACGTGGTGGCAGCATGGTCCATCAGGTGCTGTCGTTTGCCAGGGGAGTCGAAGGCGAGCGCATGGCGCTCCAGCCAAAACACCTGATCAAAGAGATCGTCAAGATACTCAAAGAGACTCTGCCGAAGTCGATCGAGATTGCTTTCCAGATACCGGACGGCCTCTGGCTCATTTCGGCTGACGCGACTCAGATGCACCAGGTACTGATGAATCTTTGTGTGAACGCGCGAGATGCGATGCCCGAAGGCGGCCAGATCTCGATCAAAGCCGAGAATGTTTTTGTAGACGAGAACTATGCGCGGATGCACATCGAAGCGAAGCCGGGCCGGTTCGTGGTGATCTCGGTTTCCGATACAGGGCCGGGCATATCTCCTGAAGTGCAAAGCCGCATCTTCGAACCATTCTTCACCACAAAAGAGATGAGCAAGGGCACTGGCCTGGGACTCTCCACTGCGCTGACCATCGTTAAGAGTCACGGCGGCTTCATTAATGTTTACAGCGAGCTTCACAAGGGCAGTGAGTTTTCGTTGTACCTGCCGGCGCTTACGTCGAGGGAATCGCAGGACGCGAATGCGTTGCAGACCGATCTGCCGTTGGGACACGGAGAACTGATCTTGGTTGTCGATGATGAAGAGTCGATTCGCGAAATAACTCGCGGCACGCTCGAAACGTTTGGTTACCAGGTGCTGACGGCAAGCGACGGAACGGAAGCGTTGGCGGTTTACGCAGACCGGAAGAACGATATCGCAGTTGTATTGACTGACATGGTCATGCCGTTCATGGACGGGCCAGCGACGATTCGCGCGCTGAAAAAGATGAATGTGAACGTAAAGATAATCGCTGCGAGCGGCTTGAGCGCCGGAAGCAAACCAGGCGAAGGCCCGCTTGAAGGTGTCGAAATCTTCCTCACTAAACCCTATACCGCTGAGAAACTCCTGAAAGCCCTCGCGCAGATCCTGAAGACGTAAAGCACCCTGGAAGGATTACTCGCGCAAAGGCGCAAAGACGCAAAGTTCTGACCTGCGGCTGCCCGGAGGGTCTGAGCTTTGCGCCTTTGCGTCTTTGCGCGAGTAATCCTCCTCCCGCTGCGAGAAAATCCCGCTCACTGCGAAATACCTCTCACCACGTCACTGAAATCGTCAACATTTTCGCGTGGTACGAACCGTGCAAAGACTTATCCAGAGGGAGCTGACGAAATGGCGAAGATCTTGATTCTTGGTGGCGGCTTTGGAGGCGTTGTCGCCGCTCAACGGCTGGCCGAGGAGCTGGGAGACGAACACCAGATCACGATGGTTTCTCGAAGCCGGAGCTTTGTGTTCTATCCGGCGCTGGTGCGACTCGCCTTCGGCAAATGCACCCGGGAAGACGTTTCGTTTGATCTGCGTGGGACGATGTTGAATAGCCGCGTGAACTTCATTGAAGCAGAAGTCGCACGCATCGATCCCGATCAGCGCAAAGTGATCATCGCGCACGGGGAAGTGGAAGGCAATCTTTCCTACGACTATCTGCTTTTCGCACTAGGACGCAGGCTCGCCACGGAAAGAGTCTCCGGCTTCTTCGAAAACTCACACCACCTACTCAACGTGGACAAGGCGCTAAAGTTTGGCAAAGCCATCGCTGCGTTCAATAAAGGCCACGCCGTAATCGGCCAGTGCCCGGGCGCACGTCTTCCCGTTCCGGTTTTCGAAACTGCGTTCTCTCTATCACGTCTGCTTCAGGAACGTGGTGAGCGAGATCGCGCGCGAATAACGATCGTCAGCCCGGATCCGCCGGGAGCGATCTTCAACGATTACCAGATATCGTCCGCGATCCTGAACGCGATGCATGCGCACGACATCAACTACATTGCAGACTTCCCTGTCAGTGAGATCGCACCGGGTGCGATTCTCACCGATAGCGGACGCGCAATGAATTTCAACCTGCTGATGCTCGTGCCGCCTTTCGAAGGTTCAGCGGCCGTCGCCTATCTCGGTCTTACAAGCAACACCTACATCAACGTCGATGCCACGATGCGTGTCGCCGGCGCCGAACGAATTTACGCGGTCGGCGATTGTGTGAACTTCAGTGGACCAAAGATGGGTCATATGGCGGTCCGGCAGGCGCTCGTCGCCGCCGCCAACCTGGCGGCTGAAATTCAGGGACGGGCGCCGGCCGCGACTTACAGTCACGAGATGCGACTCGTGATCGACGAAGGCGGCCCGGACAGCGTCTACATTCATAAAGACATCTGGACCGACGAACCGGCGAGTGTTCGGCAGGGACGTTTCTGGAGTTGGGCCAAACGCGCCCAGGAAAAGTATTGGGAAGCAAGACATGCCTAAAGAAGTTTGGAGGCTTGTGATGAAAGAGAAAATGAAAATACTGATTGCTTACGACGATTCGGACTGTGCGAAAGCGGCGCTGGATGATCTCCAGCTTGCCGGTCTGCCAAAGGATGCCGAAGCGTTGGTCGTGGCGGTCACCGAACTATGGCTGCCGGCGCCGCCGCCCTCGACACTCGAAACGTTTGAACTGGCGAATGCAGCTTACGTGAGCGCAGACCTCAGCGGAGTCTATTCACAGGAATCGCCGGCCGTTCTGGCAGCCGAGTCTTTGGCAGAACGCGCCGCGGCGCGGTTGCGAACGAATTTTCCAGGCTGGCAGGTGACGACACAGATAGGCGTGGGTTCGCCAAAGCGTGAACTGCTTCGGCAGGCTGATGAATGGAAGCCGGATCTCATCGTGGTTGGTTCTCATGGTCACTCAGCCCTGGGCCGGCTTCTGCTCGGCAGCGTGTCGCAGGGAGTTTTGAATGAGGCGCACGGTTCGGTGCGCATCGCCCGAGGTCGAGTCGAAGAACCAAACACTCCGGTTCGCATCGTCCTTGGCGTGGATGGATCCGATGCAAGCGCGGCCGCGGTGCGTGAAGTCGCTTCTCGCAACTGGCCGGCGATGAGTGAAGTTCGGATCATTGCTGTGACCGATCCGCTAACTCCCACGTTCCTCGGAAAACTCATTCCGCCATTGGGCAGGATTGTTGAAGAGTCGAACCAGGAGGATCGTGAGTGGCTCAACAGGTTGTTGCTGAGCTCTGCAAACGAATTCAAAAACTCAACCTTGAAAGTTTCAACCGAGATCGCCGAAGGCGATCCGCGGCGCGTGCTCGTCGAAACGGCGGAAGCGTGGGGTGCTGATTGCATCTTCGTCGGATCAGTGGGCTTCAACAACCGGTTCGAGAGGTTTGTGCTGGGAAGTGTATCGGCGTCCGTTGCGGCTCGCGCGCATTGTTCGGTTGAGGTGGTACGACGGCCGAAGAACATCGGAGGAAATGGTCATGATAAACAGTTCGACTACTCGCAGAATTGAGAACGCTTTTGACGCTCACGGCGGCTTCGTCTGGAACCGTCTGCACTCCGAGCGCGAAGAAGTCTGTGAAGCGATGGCGGCTACGACGAGACCACGCGAGGCGCTGCAATCTCGTCTGCGGAAGATCGACGACGCACTCGATCGATTGTTTTCGGGATCTTACGGCCATTGCAGCAAGTGCGGTAAGCGAATTGAGGGACTGATGCTGAGCGCTGACGCCGCGACTCCGCTGTGTGAAGACTGCTCAGCACATTGATTTAGGGGGAAGTCATGAAAAAAATGAAGGCGAATGTTTTTCATGGTAAGAACAACATTCGCGTCGAAGAAGTTGAAAGACCGCGACCTGGGCCGGCAGAAGCTGTGATTCGCGTTACGCTGACTACGATCTGCGGCACTGATCTGCACATCGTGCGCGGCGAGTATCCGGTTGCTCCCGGCCTGATCATTGGCCATGAACCGGTTGGCGTGATTGAAGAACTCGGCGAAGCTGTTACCGGTTATCAAATCGGCGACCGCGTTTTGGTTGGAGCAATCACTCCGTGTGGTCAGTGTCGCGCATGTTTGTCCGGACACTCGTCGCAGTGCGGTCATGGGGAAGGATACGAAGCACTTGGCGGCTGGCGCTTCGGTAACACGATCAACGGCGCTCAGGCGGAGTATCTGCGCGTTCCTTATGCACAGGCGAATCTCGCGAAGATTCCCGACGAACTTACCGACGAGCAGGTGGTCCTGCTTGCCGACATCGCTTCAACTGGATTCAGCGGCGCCGAGTCGGCCAGGATAAGGATCGGCGACTCAGTCGTCGTGTTTGCGCAGGGGCCGATCGGTTTGTGCGCGACAGCCGGCGCCAAAATGATGGGCGCGTCGCTGATCATCGGCGTCGACGGTGATGAAAATCGTTTGGCGATGTCGAAAAAGATGGGCGCTGACGTCACGTTGGATTATCGAGATGTTGACGTTGTCGCAGAGGTGAAACGTCTGACTGGCGGCGGCGCTGACGTAGCGATCGAGGCACTCGGAACGCAGCAGACTTTTGAAAGTGCACTACGCAGTCTGCGACCTGCCGGAACCTTGTCGAGCCTCGGCGTCTATTCCGGCAAGCTCGAAATTCCGTATGATGCCTTTGCCGCAGGCATCGGGGACCACAAGCTCGTAACGACGCTCTGTCCGGGCGGGAAGGAACGGATGCGCCGGTTGATGGAGGTTGTTCGTCATGGCCGGGTGGATCTCCGGCCGTTGCTGACGCACACGTTCAGACTCGACCAGATCAATGAGGCGTACGATTTGTTTGGCGAGCGTTTGGATGGTGTGCTTAAAGTCGCGATCAAGCCTTAGTAGTCAGGGCCGGGACAAGCTCCTCTTCCTGACTTGCTCCGGCTACACCCAGGCTGATTTTCTAATCGGGTTTAACGAGGGAGAAGGATGAAGATACTGATTGGATACGATGGCTCCGCCAGTGCGAATTCGGCTTTCGCAGATCTCAAAACCGCCGGTCTGCCCAGAGATGCGGAAGCGCTGGTAATGAGCGTGGCGGACGTGATTATTCCACCACAGACCGCTGAAGCGGAGAACGACACTATTCCCGGCTACATGCTTGAAGGCGTTAAACGCGCTCACAAACACGCCGAAGACAAACTGAAAGAAGCAGAGCAGCGAGCTATTCGCGCCAGTGAACAGATCAAGAAGATGTTTCCGGAGTGGAACGTCAAAAATCTCGCGCTGGCGGATTCTCCCGCGTGGGCCATTCTTCGAGAAGCAGATAACTGGAAAGCGGATCTCATCGTCGTCGGCGCTCAAGGACATTCGGTGCTGGGCGGAAGGTTGATACTCGGCAGCATCTCGCAACGCGTTATCTACGAAGCGTCCTGCTCAGTTCGCATCGCGCGCACACGTAACCTCGACAGAGACTACTTGAGGCTTCTGATCGGCGTCGATAATTCTCCTTACTCGCGTGCGGCAGTTGACGCGGTTTGCGAGCGCGAGTGGCCCAAGGGCACTCAGGTGCGCCTGCTAGCCGTGGTCGATACGGTCATGGCGGTAACTCCCTACGCTTTACCGTCGGTGGAGAAGTGGATCGAAGTAGACGACGAAGACAACTGGGACGAAGTTGTCAAACTCTTCGAACCGGAAGCGCAAAAACTTCGCGCTGCCGGGCTCACTGCCGCGGTAACAATCAGGAGAGGAAACCCTGCCGACGAGATCCTAGAAGAGGCGCAATCGTGGGGCGCAGACTGTGTTTTCCTTGGACCAAAGGGCGCTCGCGGAATTGAACGGCTGATGCTGGGCAGCGTGTCTTCAGCCGTATCCGCGCGCGCGGGTTGCTCAGTTGAGGTCGTCCGGAGGTGAGAAGCAATGATTAAGATCAATCGAATACTTTGCCCGACAGATTTGTCGAAGGATCCTGACGGCGCGCTCGCGTACGCGCTGGCCCTGGCAAAAGCCAACGACGCGAAACTCATCGTTTGTTATTGCCTGAAGGATTCGGAGATTGTCGCGACCGGAAATCTGCCCAACTACACGCCGCCGCACATGGCCGAAGTTTCTTATGCACGCTCACGCGGCCGGGTGAAGGAACTGTTTGAAGGTTCGTTATTGCGCCTGCTTGGGCCAGTTGGCTTTGCCAACCTCGATTGGGACGCGATTGTAGTTGAATGCGAGGATGCAGGCGAAGCGATAACGCAGATAGCCAGTGAACAGGCGATCGATCTGATCGTAATGCGCTCACGTCGTCGTCCTCATCGCGCCGCCGTGCTTGGTTCGACAGCGGAGTCAGTTTGTCGAACTGCTCCATGCCCGGTCTTGATAACTCACAATGATGAACGCG
>JBIOVO010000251.1:0-16657 GCA_044867735.1 Pyrinomonadaceae bacterium
CCCACTCCAGGGAGGCGCCCTTGAACACCAACGATTTTCTGCAACGACCGGAGAGTTCCGGCGTGTAAAATCTCCGGCGTTTGCGATTATTTCCTTATGCCGTGTATGCTTCTCCAAAGTTAGCCTCCCATAGGCTCTCAGCGAGGACTTCTTCCGGTGAATAACAGCCTTAATCTGGCCTCGAAGCCGTTCAGTAATCGAATTCTTCCGTGGGCGCTTACCGCCATCGTCCTTTTCGTTTCGCTCGTCGGACTGGTGCTGGTGGTGCGGCTGACAACCCAGGCGAACGCCGAAGCTCAAACTGCCCAGGCAGAGATCAACGGGTTGAGGCAACAGGAAAAGATTTTGATGGATGCCGCCGAGGCAGTGAAGACTTCCTTGTCTCCCGACCACCAACAGGCTCTGCCGGCCGCGCATAGGCTCGTCGATCGCAAGGTCTTTTCGTGGTCAATGTTGCTGGCGGATCTCGAGGCTTCCCTGCCAAACAACGTGAAAGTCTCTCGCATCGCGGTCCGCGACGTGAATAACCAGGCAGGCCAAACGATCGCGCAACTCGATCTTGCGGTGTTCGCCAAGAGCCCTTCGACCATCAGCGAAATGATTGCCAAGATGCATCAGGAAGGCATCTTCGAAGTCGAGCTAAGAAGCCAGAATCTGCAAAAGGGACGAGGCGAGAGCGGAACGGAATATGAGCTCGCAGTGATTTATCGTTCGCGCCAGAGTTTTCCAAGGGACACTGTGGCGGAAGTTGATGCGACGCGGAGAGGAGCCGAGGTTCCCAGATGAAAGAACTGATAGAAGAACCTCAATCTCCGAAAACGGGATACAAGGAACGAGTAGATGAATTTCTCCAATCGCGCCGCGGAAAGATGTTTGGCGTCGCCGAGGTCGCTGCACTGGGTGGCAGTTGCCTGATTTTCGTGCTCGTGCTGCTCAGTTATCTTTACTTTCTCGTGCCTGCTCGTTCACGCATTGCCTCGTTGACCACTGATCGGAAACAACTCCAGGCGAATCTGCAAACTCTTAATCAGGTCGTTAAAGTCGAGCAGAGCACGGAACAGACTGTCAGCAACGTCGCCGCGAGCTTGAACAGATTTGAGAACGAGAATCTCGCGCGACAGGATGCTGGTCTCATGGCTCTGTACGATGAGCTCAATCAATTGATCCTGAAGAACGGATTGAAGAACACTTCTGGTCCGACTTACACCAGGCTCGATCCAGCCGGCACGAAATCAGTCTCTGGAAAGGCAGTCACAACCAAGTGGCAGAGTTTTTATCCGGGAGTCGCGGTGCTGGTCACAGTTGAAGGATCGTACGAGAACCTGCGGCGCTTTATTAACAACATCGAGCGCAGTAAACAGTTTGTGGTGATCGACGAGGTGGAGTTACAGCGCGCCCAGCAAAACAACGCGCCGACATCTGCTGATGAGTCGGGTGCACCTGCTGGCGGTGCGCTTGTGAGCCTGCAATTGAATTTGACGACTTACTTCCGGCGCGAGAACGCCGCCGAGGCTGCGATTACGGGTCAGGACTAAACGCCTATGCAACTGGTCGATTTAAGCAAACCAGGAGAGAAGAAGAAATTGATTGCGGCCGGCGGGCTTGGTCTGGCTGCCATACTCGTTCTTTGGTGGACGCTCATCGGATTCGGCAGTGGAAGTCCAACGGCATCGAGACCGAAGCCAAGTCCGACTCCTCAGCGGACTCAGTCCACAGCAAAGCCCGCGCCGGGTGACACGCCGGAGCCCAGGCTGACCGACTTCGGCGAGATTGTTTACCAGCATTCGTCTTACAGCGCTCCCGACGCGAAGCGGAACATATTTGCTTACTGGGAGCCACCGCAACCCACAAAGGAAGTGCCTACGCCTCCGACGCCGACGCCGACACCACCGCCGCCCGTGCTGCTGGCATCGGTTTCGCCGTCGAACGTTTACGCTCGTACTGCGGATTTCAAACTGGAGCTTGCGGGCGACAAGTTCTCCCGTGACCTGCGCATCTACATTGACGGCCGCGAACTGCCGACTACTTACATCAACCCGCAGCAACTCTCGACGACTGTTCCGGCCAGCATCATCGCGGCGCCGGGTGCGCGCAACGTCGAAGTTCATACGCCCGACAACAAGGCTTACTCAAATGCATTGCCGATCAACGTTGCCGATCCACCGAAACCGAACTACATGTACGTAGGAATCATCGGTACGACAAATCGAGTCGGCGATACTGCCCTCGTTCAGGATCGCAACAACAAAAGTATCGTAGGTGTGTTTCGCGGCGACATCGTCGGCGGCAGATTCCGCGTCACCAGTATTTCAGACAAGGAGTTGGTGTTAACGGATACCACGCTGAAGATCAAACACATCCTCGCGATGACTGAAGGTGATCGCGGTACGGGTCCGATGTCGCGTCCGACACCGCGAGTTGATGCTGAAGATGACGAACCATAGGACAGCAGCCGACCACAAGATATGCGGGTTGCGATCGCGCGATGCGATGGCAGGCTGCGACGCTGTTTCCGTCCCGCCCAGGCGATCGGAGGGTGGTTACACGCTCGTTGCGCTGCTGGCGATGATGACCGTCGTCGCTCTGTTTGCGATGGCTGCGGCGCCGAGTGTGCAGCAACAAGCGCAACGCGAGCGCGAGCGAGAAGCGATCTATCGCGGCGAGCAAGTAGCCGATGCGATCCGTGAATACTATCTTTATCGCGCTAATGTTTCGCGTGCGATCGGCGATCAGGCATTGCCTACATCGTTGGACCAACTGCTACAGGGAATACCAATTCCAGGTGGAGCAAAGAACCGTCAGATTCTTCGCGTGTCAGCCGCGAGAGATCCACTCACGATCGAAGGTGAGTGGCGGTTCATCCTGCCGCGCAGCGAAGGCCTCATAGATTTTCAACAGTCGATAATGTTCTACACCGGTAATGTCCTGCCTCAAGCACGGAATCCGCAAATCGCACAGTTACAACAGTTTGCAGTTCCTCGTATCGTAAGCACGACCAACCTCGGCACTACTTCTTTATCCAGCAGTTCGTCATCCGCAGGCGACGATGCGAGTGGTCCATTCGTTGGTGTTGCGAGTCGCAGCAAACGAGAATCAGTGCTGACGTTCTATGGAATCGAACGTCACGATCAGTGGATCTTCACTCCGTTGTTCCGCTAGCAAAGTTGGACCATCAACTTCCTTCACTCACAATTCGAATAAATAATTTTGTGATCGTACCCGGCAACTGATCGCGCGTGTTGTCAGAGTTTCTATTGTGCGCGTGATGGCTTTGATCGCGCTTGCGCGAGCGCGCGTCATGCAACGACTCACGCACTTCGGCGCCGCGATCACGCGCTCGGATGGTGAAAAAAATATTTCAACAATCGAGTAATAAGTTATTGACAATGGTTGTAATTGCGTTTATATAGCAAGATGTTGTGCGCCGTTTACTCTAGCCCACAAGAACGAAGCAAGCACATTATCTTGTGGTCATGAAGAAACAAAAAAACCAAAACTTGAAAGAAGGAGCACATAGAAGCTATGGCAACTAAAAAAGGTGGAAAGAAAGCAGGGAAGAAGGGCGGAGCCAAGAAGGCCGCAAAGAAGGGCGGAACCAAGAAAGCCCCATCGAAGAAGAGATAACCCGAACCAGCAGGTTACAGCACGAACCTTCCACCGGCGCACAAAGACTTTTGAGGCCGACGGGGCCTTACAAAAGAAACGACGAGATCTTCAAGCGAAGCTCGTCGTTTCTTTTTTGTTTTTCGATATAGGACCTATAGGACGTATAGGACCTATACTTCACTTCATGCCCAGCGTCGCTCTCGTCGAACCTGAGATTCCACCTAACACGGGAAACGTCGCGCGGCTCTGCGCCGCGAGCAACGTGCCGCTGCACATCGTCGGCGTTACCGGATTTCGGATGGACGATCGCGCGTTGCGTCGCGCCGGTCTCGACTACTGGCCGCACGTGCAGTTGACGCGCCATCGAGACCTCGAGTCGTTCTATCAGTCACTGCCTGAGGCAAGATTCGTTTATCTCACCACTAAAGCAGATCGCGTTTACACGGACTGGAGCTTTCAGGAGAACGACTGCCTGGTCTTCGGCCGCGAGACGCGCGGCCTTCCGGAAGAGCTCCTGCGCGCCAACTGGGAGCGCTGTTTGAAGATTCCCATGCCCAACGCAAACGTCCGCAGCCTCAACCTCGCCACCGCCGTCGGCATCGTCCTTTTTGAAGCCCTTCGCCAGATCCGTGTTTGATCTGTGTCATCCGTAACCCTAAACTGACTTCAATGCAGGACAGAAAAGATATTCGCAACATCGCGATCATCGCGCACGTCGACCACGGAAAAACCACGCTCGTGGACGCGATGCTGCGTCAGTCAGGTACTTTCCGCGAAAACGAACAGGTACGCGAGCGGGTGATGGACTCCATGGATCTCGAGCGCGAGCGTGGCATCACCATCATGGCCAAGAACACCGCCGTTCGTTACCACGACGTTAAAATCAACATCGTCGATACACCCGGTCACGCAGACTTTGGCGGTGAAGTCGAGCGCGTCCTGAAGATGGTGGACGGAGTGATGCTGCTGGTCGATGCGGCCGAAGGTTGTTTGCCGCAAACGAGGTTTGTGTTGCGCAAAGCGCTCGAGGCGCGCCTGCCGGCGATTGCAGTGGTCAACAAGATCGATCGCGGAGACGCTCGTCCGGCGGAAGTTGTGGACGAGATCTACGAACTGTTCCTGGATCTCGACGCCAACGACGAGCAGATCGATTTTCCGATTCTCTACGCAGTTTCACGCGACGGCACGGCGAAGCGAGAGTTGGAGGACAAGTCCGAGAACCTTCAACCGTTGTTCGAGCAGATCGTCGAATCGATACCGGCGCCGCGGGAGTTGAGATCTGACTCATTACAACTGCTCGTCGCGAATCTCGACTACAACGATTACGTTGGCCGCCTCGCAATCGGGCGTATCTTCTCCGGCGAGATCAAGATCGGCGATCAGATCGCGGTGGTGAAACCGGATCGCTCGATCCAGAAAACGAAAGTGTCACAGCTCTATGCTTTCGAAGGACTCAAACGAGAATCCGTCGAGCGCGCCGGCTTCGGTGAGATCGTTGCACTCGCCGGGATCGAGAACATCAACATCGGCGACACGATCACCTCTTTCGACAATCCACATCCGCTACCGTCGATCGCAGTTGACGAACCTACGATCGCGATGATCTTCGGCGTCAACAACTCGCCGTTCGCAGGGCGCGAGGGAAGGTTCGTCACGTCGCGGCAGATCAAGGAGCGACTCGACAAAGAGATCCTCGGCAACGTTGCGATCAGAGTTGAAGAGACCGAGTCGCCGGATCAGTTCAAAGTTTCCGGGCGCGGCGAGTTGCAACTGGCGATTCTGATCGAAATGATGCGGCGCGAAGGTTATGAGCTTCAGGTATCCAAGCCTGAAGCGATCACGCGCAAAGTTGATGGCAAAACTTTCGAGCCGATCGAAGCCGTGGTGGTTGATTGTCCTGACGAGTTTATCGGTGTCGTAACCGAAGCGCTTGGGCGGCGCAAGGGACAGATGACGAAGATGGTGAATCACGGCACGGGCCGCGTGCGGCTTGAGTTTGAGGCGCCATCGCGGGGCTTGATCGGATTTCGCAGTGAGTTCTTGACGGAGACGAAAGGCACCGGCCTGCTCAACACGATGTTCCTGCGTTGGGGCGAGTGGCAGGGATCGATGCGCGGACGCGCGACAGGTTCGCTCGTCGCGGATCGCATGGGCGAGACGACGACGTACGCCCTTTACAACCTCCAGGAGCGTGGGACGTTGTTCGTCAGACCAGGCACACGCGTTTACGAGGGCATGATCATGGGCGAGAACGCGCGCGCTGTTGACCTCGACGTTAACGCGATCAAGGAGAAGAAACTGACCAACATGCGCGCCTCCACCGCTGACGAAGCGATGCGACTCGTACCGCCGAAAGAACTCTCACTCGAACAGGCACTCGAGTTCATCGCGGATGATGAGCTGGTTGAGGTAACGCCGCAAACCATTCGGTTGCGTAAGCGAGTGCTGGCTCCGAACCAGCGGCCGAAGCGAAAAGAGTCGGAAGAGTAGTAAATGGCAAGTTCGTTCCGGCTTCCGCGCGTTTATCCACTGACTGATCTTCGCCTATCGGGTCTCACACACGCCGAGCAGCTCCGTTTGCTGATCGCCGGCGGCGCCTCCCTGGTCCAACTGCGTGAAAAGCAATTGCCGGCGTTGCAATTCTACGAAGAGGCTAAAGCTGCGATGTTGGTGGCGGAGCGCGAAGGGGTCCAGGTGATCATCAACGATCGCGTGGATATCGCGCTCGCGGTTGGCGCGCAAGGCGTTCACCTTGGCCAGGACGATATGCCACCGGAAGCGGCGCGCCGGCTACTCGGACCGGACGCGATCATCGGGTATTCGACTCACAACCTCGAGCAGGCGCAAAAGGCGTTGACCGTGCCGATCGACTACGTCGCGATCGGGCCGATCTTCGGGACTTCGAGTAAGACTGACACGGCCCCGACTCTCGGGCTCGAAGGGCTGCGGGCGGTTCGGAGAGTTGTTGGGGCGGTGCCGCTGGTCGCAATCGGGGGGATTTCGCTTGGGAATGCGGCTGAGGTGATCGAAGCGGGCGCGGATTCGGTAGCGGTGATTAGCGCGCTATTATGCGAACCAAGTCGAGTTAGTGAGGCGTTTGTCGAGATGCGAGAGGCGCTCGAGTAGGGTTTTCGCACGCAAAGGCGCAAAGGCGCAAAGGTTAGGACCTGCTGCAGCCGAAGGTCTTCCTTTGCGCTTTTCTTTGCGCCTTTGCGTCTTGGCGCGTGGGAATCTTCTCTCGTCAATGCCAAACATTATTTTCTTGCGTTAATCACCGTTATGCGCGAAAATCTCCCCGGATTCGAGTGGCGCGGCGCCCTCGATCGCCCTTCCTACCACCGGACAAAATGCACCAACTGACATCCCTGCGGAGTTCGAACACTAGATGAGTTTCTTTGATTTACCGCCCATTATTGAGCGAATGCTGCTGGTCTCGGACAAGATCAGCGACTTGAATTTCTCGGTCGGACAACTCCCACAGGTCGAAATCAATGGCAAGCTGACTCCGGTCCAACCCCTCGGAATGCAGAAGCTCTCTCCTTATCAAACGGAGATCATCGCCCTCACCCTCATGCACGGAAATCCAGACGCTGCTGAACGCCTGGCCCGAACAGGCACCGCCGATCTGAGTTATTCGCTGCCCTCGCGTGCCCGTTTTCGTGTGAATATCTTTCAACAACGCGGCGTCTACTCGATCGTCATGCGCGTCATCCCGACGGACATCCCGACGCTGAAGTCCCTCGGATTGCCGGTGCAACTGAGCGACATCGCCGAACTCCGGAACGGTCTCGTTCTCGTCACTGGTCCAACAGGTTCCGGCAAGAGTTCGACCCAGGCTTCCATAATCGACATCATCAACGAGAAAAAGTACTACCATGTCGTAACGATCGAAGATCCGATCGAGTACCTGCACTCCCACAAACGTTCCACAATCAACCAGCGTGAAGTCGGACACGACACGCGCGACTTCCCCTCCGCACTCCGTGCGACGCTGCGCCAGGCGCCGAAAGTGATTCTCATCGGCGAGATGCGAGATTTTGAAACTACCGAAATCGCGCTCGAAGCAGCCGAAACGGGTCACCTCGTCCTTTCAACTCTCCACACCATCGACGCTTCCAAGACCGTCGATCGCATCATCGGACTCTATCCGAAGAACGAAGAACAAGTGATTCGAACGCGTTTGGCGCAAACGTTTCGCTACATCGTTTCGCAGCGTCTGATTCCGCGCGCGGATGGAAGCGGTCGCGTGGCGGCGGTGGAGATTCTGAGGTCGAGCCCACGTACTCGCGAGTACATCGAAGCGGGCGAAGAAGAAGGCAAGTCGCTGCTCGACGCGATGCGCGATGGAAAGCTCGACGGGATGCAGGACTTCGATACCGTCATCAAGGGGCTGATCGAGTCGAACGTGATAACTCTCGAAGACGGACTCGCGTTCGCAACCAACCAGAACAATCTACTGCTGTCACTCAAAGGCATGACGGCGGCGGAGGACTTTATTCGCCGCGAAGTTGATGGCATGCCGGCCAATCAATTCTCGGATTCCGGTTCGATGCTGGGTCTAATCGAGTAACTCATGATCATCGTTTGCCAGAAGTGTTCGACGCGTTTGCAGATCGACGACGAAAAGTCGCCGCAGCGTCCATTTAACGTTCGCTGTCCGAAGTGCAACAACATGGTTAGTTCCGGTCCGGTGAATCCGGCGACAGAGCAGAGCGCTCTTGCCGTCGGAGGCTCTCCGGCTACCGACCATCCGCGGTTTGAGCCGTCAACCGCGCGCGCTTACCAGCCGGCGGCGCAAAGCACGCCGGAAGCAACGGTTTCGAATGACGAGAGCGTTCGCCTGTTAATGGATCTGCTGTCCAGGAACACCAATCGTCCGGTGGAGGATCCCCTCGCTCGCCCTTCGTGGGACAAACGCGAGGCGCTGGTCTGCACGAGTGAGCCTTATCGCGAAGCGGTGGCGAAGCACCTCAGCGGCAGCGGTTATCAGGTTTATGTCGCCGAGGACACGCGCCAGGCCGTTGAGACGATGCGGGCCAACAAGATGGATGTCGTGTTGCTCGAACCGCAGTTTGATCCGGCTGAGCAGGGCTCCGTTTTTGTGATTCGAGAGATCAACGTGTTGCGTCCGCCGCAGCGCCGCCGGCTCTTCTTCGTACTGCTTTCACCCTCGCTGCGTACGATGGACGCACACGCTGCATTCCTGAGTAACGTGAACGCAGTAGTGAACATCAGCGACATCGAAGAGCTGCCGCGCATCATGGAACTGGCGCTACGCGAATACAACGAACTCTACCGCGACTTCTACGGCGCCTTCAGTCTCACTGCTCTCTAAGCGCGCGGATTTACCAACCACAAAGACACCAAGACACAAAGGTTTAAAAGTTCAGAGTTCAAGCTTTAGCTTGCTCTTCTGCGACTCGAGGTGCGTGAGAGTGCAACCTAAAGGTTGAACTCTGAACTTAGTTAGTTTTTTCAAATTGAAGACTTTGTGTCTTCGTGTCTTTGTGGTTAGAAGTTTGCTAATCTTACGGCGCTGTGGGGCAACCGTCACACAATCACAACCACAATCCCAGGCACCGGCACACCAACGAAAGCTGGCGCAGACTCAGTCTCGTCCTGGTGCTGACCACGCTCTACATGTTCGCCGAAGCAGTCGGTGCGTGGTGGACCGGATCGCTGGCCCTGCTAGCTGATGCCGGACACATGCTCACGGACGTTGCGGCTCTCATCCTGGCCCTGGTTGCAGTTTGGTTTGGGTCTCGCCCCGCCACCTCCCGCAAAACGTTCGGATACTACCGGCTCGAGATCATCGCCGCGCTCGTTAACGGCGTAGCGCTCGTGGTGATGTCGATCCTGATCTTCTACGGCGCGTACGAACGTTGGCTCGATCCGCCGATCGTGCGTAGTGGGCCGATGATCGTCGTTGCTGCCGGTGGTCTGATGGTGAACCTGCTTTGCGCATGGATACTTCACGCTCGTCACGAAGTGGATCTCAACATGCGCGGAGCGTGGATGCATGTGGTCGGCGACGCGCTCGGCTCGGTCGCCGCTATTCTCGCCGGTGTTTGCATGGCGCTGTTTGGTTGGTACCAGGCAGACGCGGTGTTTAGCGTACTAATCGGTTTGCTGATCATCTGGGGCTCGGTCCGGTTGATCAAAGAGTCGACCAACGTACTCCTTGAGGGCACGCCGGCGCACATTAATCTGGCTGCGGTTGAAGATGCGATATTAGACACGACGGGCGTGGCTGATGTTCACGACCTTCATGTTTGGACGATCACTTCCGGACGTGAGGCGTTGAGCGCCCACGTCATTCACGCTGAGAGCATCTCGCAGTCTGATCTGCTGCGGGAGTTGCGCACGAAACTTCACGATCGTTTTGGCGTGGACCATCTCACCATTCAAATGGAAACCCCCGACTTCGAAGACGAGACATTTCATTTTTGTCATGCCGGCACAGCATGTTTTAGATCTGAGAGAAGTTAGTACTTTGTTCTTTGGCCTTTGGTCTTGGTTTTACACCAAGCACAAAGTACCAGGTACTAAGCACAATTAGAGTGGAACTGAACTTACTTCTAACGTTAGACCTCCGTGAACAGGCCGCCTTGCAGGCGGCGCTCGTAACTCATGGTGCGCCGGATGCGCTGGTCACGCTTGCGCTCACCGGCGCCTGCCGAATCGGATCGCTGGATGAGGCGCGTCAATTACGCAGGTGGCTGGCGGAGGCGCGGTCGGCCGGCGAGACAGATTTCGGAGCGCTTCACATGATCGAAAGGGCCTTGATCGACTTCGGTCTTTAAGGACAGATTTCCGCGGATGACACAGATAGAACTTCCTTACGGACGCAGCTATCTAAAATTCACTTGCGACAGCAGCCGGTTCTCTATCCTCACGACGAACTCCGAGGACGAAGCGCACTTGAGCGACCTGGAGATCGGTGCTTCTTTCGACTCCCCAATCGCTTCTTTGCCGCTGGAAGAAATCGCCGGTAGCGATGATTCGGTTCTGATCGTCGTTTCGGATGCAACTCGCGCCACGGCCAGCGCGCACGTAGTGAATCTGCTGGTGCGACGACTCGTGCAGTCCGGCGTTACCCCCTCGAACATCGCGGTGATCTTCGCTACCGGAATTCACCGGCCGGCTACTGAAAGAGAGAAGCGTGAACTGCTGACGCCGTTTGTAGTGCAGCGTTTGAGAGTCCTGCAACACGATGCTTACGACGAAGCACAACTCACGACACTGGGAGCGACCGCGAGCGGAGTTGCTGTTGAAGTTAACAAGGCGCTCACGGAGTTCTCGCGCGTCATTATCACCGGTGGTATTGGTTTTCATTACTTCGCAGGTTTCACGGGAGGCCGCAAGTCGATCTGCCCGGGACTCGCTTCCGCAAAAACAATCGAAGCCACGCACATGCTCGCGCTCGATTTCGTTGGAGGCGGACGCAAAGCCGGCGTTGCTGCCGGCGCGCTTGACGGGAACGCCGTACACGAGGAGTGCGAACGCGTGGCCTCACTCGTGGCGCCGGCGTTCGGCATCAACACAGTCGTGGATGAAAGACAGCGCGCGGTAAAGATCTTCAGCGGAGATTGGCGATTGGCCCACCGCGCCGGATGTGATTACTACCTCGCGCGACATTCGGTTGCGATTCCCGCGAAGCGCGACGTTGTGATCGTTAGTTGTGGTGGCTTTCCCCACGACATCAATCTGATCCAAGCCCACAAAGCACTCGACATGGCTGCGCTTGCCTGTAAAGATGGCGGCACGATAATCCTGCTCGCCGAGTGCAGCGACGGGCTCGGCCGCCTGGATTTTCTGAAGTGGTTTGACGCTCGTGATTCGCGCGAGCTGGAAGCACGTTTGGTCAGTGGTTATGAAGTCAACGGCCAGACGGCGTGGGCGCTGTTAACCAAGGCGGAACGGTTTCGCGTCTGTTTGGTTTCTGACTTACCGAAGGACGACGTCAAACGCATGCGCATGGTTCCGGTGGAGACGATCTCTGAAGCTTTGGAACAGGCAGGGAGCGGAGACGGCCACATCATGCCGCGAGGCGCAGCCGTCTTGCCACGAGTGAAGCCACAAAGTGCTGGTGGATAGTGGAACTGAAGTTGGCGACATGCACGGTGCGGAGTTGGGAGTGGCGGGATCGCGATGCGATCGTGCGTCACGCGAATAACCGCAACGTGTCGATCAACCTGCGCGACCGCTTTCCGCATCCCTACACGATCAACGATGCACGCACGTGGCTCGACATCGTCGTCGGCATCAGACCGGAAACAAATTTTGCGATCGCTGTAGGCGGCGAAGCGGTTGGTGGTATAGGCTTCACTCTGCAACCCGACGTGGGCCACCGCTCCGCTGAGATTGGATACTGGCTCGGCGAAGACTTTTGGGGACGCGGCATCACGACAGACGCTTTGAAGGCAGTGACGGACTATGCGTTCGCAACCTTCGACATCTGCCGTCTCTTTGCACACGTGTTCGAGTGGAATGGCGCGTCAGCGCGCGTGCTCGAGAAAGCCGGTTACTCGTTTGAAGGGCGTTTGCGAAAGAGCGTGACGAAGGATGGCAAGATGATCGATCAGCTCATGTATGCAGTAATACGCGATTGAACTCTTGAGGAGGCAACTATGAAACGAATCGCGGCAAGCTTGGTGATCCTGCTGAGCGCGCTATGTGTGAGTGCGCAGGAAACTGTGCAGGGTCCAGGCGCTTTGAATGAACGACACGTAGCGCTCAATGAGTTAGCGGTTGCGCTGGACGCGAGCGGCGCACCTGCACTCGAAGCAACCTTGCGGACCACTGCGCTCAACGGTGCGCCTGAAGCCCCCGTAACAAACGTGCGCTTCATCGTGAAGAACCGTAGCGCCATCTCTTACGCGTTCGTCTCGGGATCCGTTACGTTTTACGACGCCGCGGGTGTGCGCTGTGGTGAAGGAGTGTTTAAGGCAGATTCGCTGGCAATCGACGAATCGTTTGAAACAGACTCGCCGGGCCTTCGCATTCGTTGCCAGGCTACCAGTTGGCGCGTGGTTGCGACGCACTTGTTGCAACGCATGGCGCCCAACCAGCCAATCACGACGCTGACGAGAGCGCCTTTAAACTACGTGATCAGCATCGACGGCGAGGAGCATCCGATTCAGTTAGACAAACCACTGGCGGTTGTTCTCGGCGAGAGACGACGCACGATTGTGGTGCGGACAGCGAAATAATTGTAGGGGTGGCCCTCCGTGGCCACCCCATCTGTGGCAGTTGATGAAGTCAGCCAGCAGCCCATAAGCGGTGCTTTGCAAGTTCGGCCGGTGCGAGATGATCGTCAAACCCGGGATCGTATCGAGTTCAAAATGAATTGCCAGCGACGTTCCACGTACTCCTCCGAGTGGATCGCTTGCGGCAATCTGCTCTGGTCTCACTACAGCGGTCACTGAACTATCAGCATTCACAGTCGCGCGCGCGAGTAATTTATAAGGCCGGCCTTCGGCTCGTGCCGCTTGCAACGTCGCGGAATCGAGTCCGCGTATACCTTCGCGTCGCACGGCGCCGGGCAACAACGGCGCGCGCAAGATCACGCGAGCTACGGCGCAAACTTTCATGATCGAATCCCAGCCATCGACGTCGTTGCTGGGATCGGTTTCGGCTACACCTAACTCCTGCGCGGTCTTCACTCCTTCCGCAAAACTCCTGCCGGCTTCCATCGTTTCGAGAATCACGTTGGTGGTGGAGTTGAAAACACCGCTGAAGCCACGCACCCTCGCGGCGGGCAACGTTTCGCGAAAGAGCGAGAAGACCGGGGCGCTGTCGAGCACGGTTGACTCAAACAAGAACCCTCGGTCGTTCGCAATCGCGATTTCGTTCAACTCGTCGTACGCATAAACGATCGGAGCCTTGTTGGCGGTGATGGTGTGCGCGCCGTGTTGCAACGATGCCTTGAGATAGTCGATTGCAGGTTGGCCGGTTTCCGGATTGAGTGAAGTAGTTTCAAAAACAACATCGGGCCGCACTCGCGCCAGCCACTCGTTGATGCCGATCTCGGAAGGAGTTTCATCAGTGCCCGCCAACAATCGGGAAACGTCGATCGCATTTTCACTCGCGCGCCAACCCATCCGACGCGTCGCAACACCAGTGATCTCCCATTCGATGCCGTAGTTGTCGCGCAGCTCCGCGGACTTCGCGACAAGCAACCGCGCGAGTGCTCGTCCAACATTTCCAAATCCAAGGAAGCAAAGTCGGTAACGTTTCATGTATGATTAGCCGTTAAATCCTGACATCTTTTAGATTCCGCAATGAAACAATATCACGAACTGTTGCGATCGATTTTGGAGAATGGCAGCGAGCACCGCGATCGCACGGGTGTCGGTACGATTTCACACTTCGGTTTTCAAACCAGATTCGATCTTCGCCAGGGCTTTCCGATCGTCACCACGAAGCGCGTTCCGTTTCGCTGGGTCGCCGAGGAGTTGTTCTGGTTCTTGTCAGGAGACACGAGCGAAACGAATCTTCGCGCGCGCGGAGTGGACATCTGGGCCGAGTGGGCCGACGAAGCACACACGGAGAAGTTTGGACGACAGGCCGGCGATCTTGGTCCGGTCTATGGTTACCTGTGGCGCTCGTTTGGCGGAGACTATCCGGAGAAGAACGGCGTCGATCAGATCGCGCATCTGCTAAACACGATTCGAACCAATCCTGATTCTCGCCGGTTGATCGTCACCGGATGGGATCCCCGACAGGCGGACAACGTCGATCTCCCTCCTTGTCATACGCTTTTTCAATTCAAAGTCGAGAACGGCCGTGTGCTTCACTGCCAGCTCTACCAGCGTTCGGCCGATGCGTTTCTCGGCGTTCCGTTCAATATCAGTTCGTACGCCCTGATGACACACCTGATCGCGCATGTCGCCGAGCTTGAAGTCGGCGAGTTTGTCTACACGCTCGGTGATTATCACATCTACAAGAATCACCTGGAGCAGGTGCATCAGTTACTCGCGCGCGAGCCTTTTCCGCTTCCAGAACTGAAGATCAACGATCAGGAAAACAAATTCCGGGGGCTTGAGGGTTTATTGGCCGTCAACTACGACGACCTGAACCTGATCGGTTACAAATCACACGGCAAGATCGCGGCGCCCGTGGCCGTTTAGAGAGACGATGATTATCGGTATCGCAGCAGTCGATCGGAAAGGCGCCATTGGCAAAGGCGGGAAGCTGCCGTGGCACTACTCTTCCGACATGAAGTTCTTTCGTGAAACGACCACGGGTCATGCAGTCGTGATGGGTCGCAAGACGTGGCTCACCATTGGCAAGCCACTCAAGAACCGGCTGAACATCGTTCTCAGTCGCGATTCAAACATCGAGCCGCAGGAGTCGCTGATCGTGCTCACCGACATGGAGTCGGTGCTGTCTTTCGGCGCCTCACTAACTACGGACTTGTTTGTGATCGGCGGCGCGCAGATCTATGAAGCTTTCCTGCCGCACATCGAGAAGTGGGTCATTACAGAAGTGCCTTTGACGGTGAGCGGCGCCGACGCATTCATGCCGAAGGATTATCTGAAGGGATTCAAGGTGGTGGACTCAAAACCACTCGAAGAGAAGCTCGTCGTGAAATACTATGAATCAGTGTAAACCCGTCCAGATCCCTCGTTAAAATAACTCCTCCAGCGCCTCATCAACGGATCGCACACCCACAACACGAACGCCCAAGAGGCGCTCGAGTCCACTGGCATTCGACGCCGGCATCACGATCTTCTTGAACCCCAACGCCTGCGCCTCACGCGCACGCACCGACGCCTGCATCGCTCCGCGCACTTCGCCCGTCAGTCCAACCTCACCAAACACAGCCGTGTGCGGATCGATCGTCACGTTCTTAAAACTCGAAACAATCGCGGTCACAACTCCGAGATCGACCGCAGGCTCATCTACTTCAAGACCGCCGGCGATATTCACGAACACATCGTCACCCGTCAGTTGCAAACTCGCTCGTTTCTCCAGCATCGCTATCAACAGGGCAACGCGGTTCTGGTCCAGTCCCTGCGTCATCCGCCGCCCGGTGCCATACTTCGTTCCCGAAACCAGCGCCTGAATCTCAACCAGCAAAGGACGCGTGCCTTCCATGCACGCAGTCACGATCGATCCGGCAACGTTCTGCGGCCGTTCCTGCAAGAACATCTGCGACGGGTTCGCCACGGGCATCAATCCCGTTCCGGTCATTTCAAACACACCGACTTCATTCGCCGCTCCAAAACGATTCTTCACGGCACGCACGATCCGATGGTTGTGATGCCGTTCGCCTTCGAAGTAGAGGACCGTGTCAACGATGTGCTCGAGGATCTTTGGACCAGCGATCGAGCCTTCCTTCGTGATGTGACCGATCAAGAAGATCGGGACGCCACGACTCTTCGCCAGCAGCAGAAACTGATGAGCAACTTCCCTGACCTGTGAAACCGATCCTGGCGCGGAGTCGAGCGCGCCCGAAAAGACGGTTTGAATCGAATCGACGATGATCGCACCCGGTTTCAGTCGTTCGATCTCGTTGATGATGTTTTCGAGATTTGTTTCCGGCAGGAGATAGACGTTCTTTGCTTCAACTGCGAGCCGTTCGCCGCGCAACTTTATCTGCCGCTCCGACTCCTCGCCGGAAACGTAAAGCACGAGCGAACCGGCGCCGCTCAGTTTGTCAGCAACCTGAAGGAGGAGCGTGCTTTTGCCGATACCGGGATCGCCGCCGATCAGCACGAGCGTGCCGGGTACGATGCCGCCGCCGAGCACGCGATCAAACTCGGTGACGCCCGAAGTTATACGAACGTCATCCTGAGATTCGATCTCAGTGAAAGGAACCGCCGCGACGTCGCGTCGTTGAAATCCATTGCGACGTGGCGTGGGCGATCTTTCTTCGACCAGTGAGTTCCACTCGCCGCACTCCGGACACTTGCCCAGCCACTTGCCGGTCTTGTGTCCACAGTTTTGGCAAACGAAAAGTGTTTCTGTTTTTTTCAATCAATCTCCTCAAGAAAAGAGCAAGTCAGGAAGAGGGGCTTGCCCCCGCCCGTAATTCCTCCAAAAG
>JBIOVO010000252.1:0-9492 GCA_044867735.1 Pyrinomonadaceae bacterium
GCCGTCCGAAAAACGGCGCGGTGATGGAGGGTAAACGCTTCGTCGAAACTGAGCGGACCTACCGCCTCAGTCCCGATGTCGTTAGGCATGGACTCGATCAAAGCTCTAGCTTGTCCGTTCATCAATCACCGCTCTCTCAACAGTGCAAACACCGCAAACTACTGAGTTGTGGCAAGATTCTGCCTACAGTAGTCGGACACGCGGTATTTTGGTGGAGTATTGTAGTCCCGAATGCGGTTTTCCACCAATATTTTGAGAGCCGTGACGTGTGTTAGTGTCAAACGGGGGCGATTCGTTGCGTTGAACGTCGCGGCTGGCGAGAAAGTTCATCCACAGATTGCACCGATTATCTGTCTGCGTAATCTGTGGATGCTATAATCGCGTTCCCTTGTCCCAAGCGCTACAAAACAGTCCGTTTATGCGGGCGTGTCGCCGTGAATCGGTTCCTTACACTCCGATTTGGCTGATGCGGCAGGCGGGTCGCTACATGCGCGAGTATCGTGAGGTGCGTGCGCGGACGACTTTTCTCGAACTCTGCAAGACGCCTTCGCTGGCCGCCGAGGTGACGGTCACCGCCGTTGAGCGTCTCGGCGTCGATGCCGCGATCATCTTTGCCGATATCCTGCTGATCCTCGAACCGATGGGGATCGACCTGGAGTTCGCCGAAGGCGAGGGACCCGTTATTCACAATCCGGTGCGGAGTTCAGCAGACGTCGACCGCCTGCGTGAAGTCGACGACCCGGCCGCCCTTCATTTCGTCTATGACGCCATCCGCCAGACGCGGCGAGACCTGAAGCCCGACATTCCGCTGATTGGTTTCTGCGGCGCACCGTTCACACTCGCCTCCTACCTGATCGAAGGAGGCGGATCCAGGAACTACATTAAAACAAAGCGCTTGATGTACGACGATGCGGGCGCCTGGCACGCGATGATGTCGCTGATCTCGAGAGCTCTCGCAAAGTATCTGAACGCGCAAATTGGAGCCGGGGCACAGGCGGTGCAGTTGTTCGATTCGTGGGTTGGATGTTTGAGTCCGGACGACTATCGAGAGTTTGTTCTACCTCACACACGCGACGTGATTCGGAACGTCACGCCGGGAGTTCCGGTAATTCACTTCGGGACGGGAACTGCCGCGCTGCTTGAGTTGATGGGCGAAGCAGGGGGCGACGTCATCGGACTTGACTGGCGTGTGCGATTGGATGACGGTTGGCAACGACTCGGATCAGACGTGGCCGTCATGGGAAACCTCGATCCGGTTACTCTCTTTGCGAATCAGGAAACTTTGCGATCACAAGCCAGGCGGATCCTGGAGCAGGCCGGCGGACGTCCGGGCCACATCTTCAATCTCGGCCATGGCATTCTGCCTGAGACGCCGGTTGAAAACGTGATTGCCTTAGTGGAAATGGTTCATAGCCACAGATTAGACGGATGAAAACGGATTACGACGCCAGGAGTTACGACGCTCTACTATTTGTGTCCTTTGGTGGGCCGGAAGGTCGGGAGGACGTAATGCCGTTTCTCGAAAACGTTCTGCGTGGGCGAAACGTGCCACGCGAGCGGATGATTGAGAAAGCGCATCACTACGAGTTGTTTGGTGGAGTGAGTCCGCTTAATCAACAGAACCGGGAGCTCATCGCGGCGCTGAGAGAAGAACTCAATCGCAACAGGCCAACACTTCCGATCTACTGGGGTAATCGCAACTGGCATCCGATGCTCGCCGACACTGTCAAACAAATGGCGGCTGACGGAATTCAAAATGCCCTCGCGTTCGTAACCTCCGCTTACAGCTCTTACTCGAGTTGTCGTCAATATCTCGAGAACATCGCCGGTGCGCAGGCTCAAGCCGGACCCAACGCCCCTCGTATCGAGAAGTTGCGAGCCTTTTACAATCATCCGCTGTTTATCGAAGCAAACGTGGATCACATCCGCGACGCGCTGACCGACCTGGAGGATCAGACTTCGGCGCATCTCGTGTTCACTGCGCACAGCATCCCGGAAACAATGGCGGCAAACTGCGACTACGCCCTTCAACTCGCCGAAACAGGAAGGCTGATCGCGGAAGAACTGAATATCGGAAACTGGCAAGTCGTTTATCAAAGCCGTAGCGGCTCACCAACCCAACCATGGCTCGGGCCGGACGTCTCCGATCATTTAAGAGCACTGCGGCTCGAGGGTGTTAACAACGTTGTCGTCGCGCCCATCGGATTTGTTTCCGATCACATGGAGGTCGTTTACGATCTCGACGTCGAGGCTTCTAAAGTCGCGGCAGAGATTGGCCTCAACATGGTTCGCGCGCGAACTGCCGGCACGCATCCCGCATTCGTAAAGATGATTCGTGAGCTGATCCTCGAACGAATCAACAACGAACCGCCGCGTTTCGTTGGCTCACGTGGTCCGGGTCATAACTCGTGCGCGCCCGACTGTTGTCTTCTCGGTGTATGAAACGGATCGTCATCATCGGTGGCGGAATTGCTGGTCTGGCGGCCGCACATCGCCTGCTCGAACTCAATAAGACAAATCAGATAACTCTTCTCGAAGCTTCATCACGACTCGGCGGCACGATCGAGACTGTTCGGCGCGACGGCTATCTCCTTGAACGCGGGCCTGATTCGTTCATCTCAGAAAAGCCTGAAGCACTTGAACTCGCCAAACGTCTCGGTCTCGAATCGCGACTCATCCAAACGAACGAGCAGTATCGACGTAGTTTCATTGTCAGAAATGGCCGACTACGCGCTGTGCCTGAAGGATTTCAGTTGCTGGCGCCGTCGCGTATCTGGCCTTTCCTCACCAGCGACATTTTTAGTCTGCCGGGCAAGATGCGAATGGCGGCAGATCTCGTCTTGCCCCGGAAGATCACGAATGGGGCAAACGACGAAAGTCTTGCAAGCTTCGTCAGACGCAGGTTCGGAAATGAAGCGCTCGAACGAATGGCGCAACCGATGGTCGGCGGAATCTACACCGCCGATCCCGAAACACTAAGCCTGCGCGCCACATTGCCGCGCTTTCTCGACATGGAACAAAAGCATCGCAGTCTGATTCTGGCGTTGTTGCGGCAGAGAGGCAGCGCACCCGACAAAGGGACGAGCGGTGCGCGTTACAGTTTCTTTCTTTCGTTCGATCGAGGCATGCAGGTATTGGTCGATGAGTTGTCGCGACTTATTGGGAAGTGCCATCTGAGAACGAGAGCCGAACGACTGAAGCGCCAGGGCTCAAGTTGGAGCGTTGAGACTGACACAGATGAGAAGATCGTTGCTGATGCGGTTTGCCTGGCAGTTCCGGCTCATATCGCCGCCTCGTTGCTACAGGAAACGAATGCGGAGCTCGCCAGAAAACTCAAAGAGATCAAATACGCTTCAACAGCGACGATCAACTTCGGTTACCGGAAAAACGCAATCAGGCACCCGCTCGATGGTTTCGGGTTTGTGGTTCCGTTTGTTGAGAAGAGATCTTTGATTGCGTGTTCGTTTAGTAACGTGAAATTTTCCGGACGCGCACCGGAAGGACAGGTGTTGCTGCGGGCGTTTGCAGGTGGGGCGTTGCAGCCGGAGGTCTTCGCGCTCGATGAAGCGGAGTTGGTCACACGCGTCGAAGCTGATCTGCGAGAGCTCTTGGGAATTAACGAGAAGCCTCTGTTTACAGAAGTGGCGAAGTGGGAGCGAGCGATGCCGCAGTATGAGGTTGGGCATGTTGAGCGCGTGAAGGAGATTGAGTCGCTTTTAGAACCTGGGATTGCTTTAGCTGGAAATGCCTATTGCGGCGCTGGGATTCCCGATTGTATTCGGAGTGGTGAGAAGGCAGCAGAAAACATTAACCACGGATGACACGGATAATACGGATCAGATCCGATTTAATCCGTTTCATCTGTGGCCCAATGCCTGGACCCACTCGGCATTCCCCTGCATCAACGGCCGGAACGCCTCGCGCGGCACGGTCATTTCAATATGCATGTTGTCGTCAGTATTGATCTTCGCGCCCGCGACCGCCGGTCCAAGCTTCGACTCGTCACAAACAAACCATTCCCGCACCGCTGCTTCGTCTTTCAGATCGACCCTCGCCATCTCCGCCGCCATTTTCGCATCCGACATGCGCTCCGTCAGTCGCTCCAATCCCAACGGCCGATTACTTCCCACCAGCAACAGATCCTTTCCCTTGTTCAATCCGCCAACACGAAACACCAGCACATGCGGAAACACTGATGTGTACGTCGCTAAAACCGATCGCAAGCTCTCGGTCGAGAGTTGATAAATCTGCACCCACTGCACAAATATCCCTTCCTCATTCAACCGTGCGCGGCCAAGTTCGAAAAACTCCTGCGTGAAAAGATTCGCCACGCCCGGCACCCACGGATGGCTCGGCTCGCTGACAATCATGTCGTAACGGTTAGGAGTTACCCTTAGAAAAGTTCTCGCATCATCGATAATCAACGTCGTCCGAGGATCGTCGAGTGGGCGGTTGTTGATGTGATCGAAAAACTTCGATCCCAATACCGTTTTCGGCTCCAGCTCAAGACACGTCACCGACTGAATGGGCGATTGCAACATCGAGCCAACCGTGATGCCGGTGGCGTAGCCAATAATCAAACCGTTGTTAATCTTCGGCGCGATGAGCAAGGGAATCTGGCCCAGCATTACCTGCGTCGGCATGTCGTACATACTGTCGGACGCATTCGTGCGACCGTTGATCGCCATCGAAACAGTGTTCTGATCGCGGCGGACCGACACGGTTGCGGTCGGACCTTCCTCATACATGAGCAACTCATGCACCTCCGGTCCGACCGGCCCACTGCTTTCAGACTTCGTTCCCTCACGCGTTTGCGCAAGCACACGCACAAGACTGTCGTAAGCACCTATCGAGAGATCCGCGAGATTCATTCGCGGCGCGATCACGAAAAGCAAAACAGTGACGACGGGAATCAACCCAATTGCGAGCGCGCGTTTCAAGGCTGGCTCACGCGCATCTTCAGGCGGGCGATACGCTACAGCCGCAACAACTACGCAGCACGTCGCTGCGAGCAATAACGTAAAGCGAGTGCTCGTCTTGGGAATTAAGAGAAATCCGGTGATAAACGCGCCGGCGATCGCGCCGATGGTGTTGATGGCATAGCTTCGACCCACGCGCGCCACGGCTGTGCTTCGATCGCTGCTGGCCCAGGCAAGCACGAGCGGCATCACCATTCCCATCAGCACTGCCGGCATAAGGATCAGTAGAGTCGCCGATAGAATTTGCAGTGCCAGCAAACCGAGCCACGATGAAGTTTGAAAACGCAGACCGAGTGTTACCAAAACTGCTGGTATCTTGTTCAGAGTAAATAAACTCAGGAGCAAACCGATCGCGGTCAGTATCTCAACTCTCAGGATCGTCGTACGCAAACGGCCGGATCGATCCTTTCGCGTCACCAGCCACGCTCCGAAGGCGAGACCGATCAGAAACAGCGCCACGACGATGCTGAAGGCGTAAGTGCTTGAACCGATGATCATGGTGAGGATGCGCGTCCATGAGACTTGCGTGCTGATCGTCACGAAGCCGGAAGCGAGAGCGGCAAAAAACCAGAACCGGCTGCGTTCATTTCCGGGCGCGGCATTCTCCACAGTGGCAGTCGCAACCTCGTCAGCCGCCTCGGTCGCGGTGCGACGCTGCAAAACGATCGCGACCAGACCAACCAGAATATTCATCGCCGCAGCGACGACGATCGTTCGCCGAACGCCTATCGTAGGCAACAAAACGAAACCCGCGATAAGCGTTCCCAGAATCGCGCCGGCCAGATTGCAGGCGTAGAGTCGCGTGACGGAGTTTGAATCGCGCCGCGAAGAGTTCACAAACGCCGCCGCCAGAACCGGCAGCGTTGCACCCATCAGCGTCGTCGGCACCAGCAGCACCAAACCCGAAAGAACAAAACGCCAAAGACTAAAGACAGAGAAGCTTGGTTGAAACTGCTGCCAGATCAGGGCGTAAACGTGATCGATCCACTGAAACAGGAAAGGAACCAGCAACGCATAGACAGCGATTCCGATCTCCATCCAGCCATAGGTGCTCAATGGTTTGGTGATCCGTCGCGCCAGCTTGCCCGCCAAGGCACTACCGATCGCGAGACCGCCCATGAAAGCCGCGAGCACGGTACTGATCGCCAGCGTCGTGGCGCCAAACACCAGCCCCAACATCCGGGCCCAGAGCACCTCATAGATCAGCCCCGTCGCGCCGGACACAACAAAGCACAAACCGATTAGGAGTATGGTTGATGGTGACATTGTTTAGTTTTAACCACGGATTTTTACTGATAAATACGGATCCGATCCGTCAAGATCCGTGAAATCTGTGGTTATAAATAGATCACGTGGCTAGTGCGCCAGACGTTAGCAGGGATCGATCCCGGCGAGGCGGCGGTCAACAGAATCGCATAATCATGCTGGACCACATCGCGGCCCGTCGTTGACTTCGCCACCGCATCCTCAACCGCCTCCTGAGGCATCACCAGCGCAAGCCGTCGCAAACAGCGATACAGATGTTCCATCCCCGACCCGAATGGTCCAGCCTCGTCACCCAGGACCAATCGCACCTCCGCACGTTCGTCAATGAAGTGCTTGATCAAAGAAGCCGCCTGCACCACCCCACGTTCAAATCGATCCGCAAACTCATCTGCCTCGACTTGTGGCAAACGCGTATCGAGCACGATCGAGATCCGCCGTTCATCTTCAGACGTAAACTCACGCACCGTCAGCCGTCGCGATCTCGCGGTGGCCTTCCAGTCGATGTGGCGCAGATCGTCCTGCTGTTGATAGTCGCGCAAGGAGAAGAGATCGTGACCCGCGCCGCGTCGCAAAGACGGTATTCGTCCCGCGTACATCGGCAGTAAGTGTAGTTCGTCGCTGATCACTTCAGGCTTCGGATAGACGATGATATCGACGTTACGCGCGCGCAGTCGTCTGCGCCGCCGAAAGAACCCAAACGGAAAACGAGTCGAGAGCTCAAACCCATCGATCAAGACGTGACCACGCGTCGGGAAAAGCTGCTCGACTCGTTGCTCGGCGGCGGCGTGATGCGGCACGTAAGTAAAGTAAGCCAGGGAACGTTTCTTATACTGCCGCCGCCGCTTCTTCTTCTCGTTCTCATCATCACCACTCGGACCACGCGCTTCGACCAGGATCGAAAACGACGGCAACACACGTTTCGTGTTGCGCAGCGTCACGATGACCGGCGCGGGTTCAGCGGCAAAAATGTGATCCGGAAAGCGCGCTGAAACAGTCATGTCGCGCAGTGAAGATCGCGCCGCAATCCAGCCGACGAAAAGCGTAGAGCAAAGAAGTGAGAAAACGAGAAAGAGCAGATTGTTTCCCGTGTTCCACGCCGCAAATCCAACCACGACGATGATGACGAGGAACACGCCGCCGCCGCTCGTCGGTTCAAAAGGAAAATCCAGATTTGCGACTTCGACTCTCGCAGATCGCGCCAGCGGCGGAACGATAAAGATCGTCAGTAACAGCGCAATCAGCAAGGAAAGGATCGCGGCCGCACCTGCCAGTCCGCTGTCATTCGCACGGCGCGCAAGCACCGTCACCAGCGCAGCCGCCAGTCCGGCGATCACAAGCACCGTTCCGAGAACTACGCGAACTAAGGATGGAGATTTGGCCGCAGGTTTACGCCGCTGAACACTAATCGGATCTGTGTTCATTTCACAACGGAACGCTGACGGTCTTCAGGATTTCATTCAGGACGGCTTCTGCTTCTTCGCTGCGCCGAAGCGACGATGAGAATCGCGAGCTGACTACGATGCGATGCGCGAAGATGGGAACCACGAGCCGCTTGATGTCGTCGGGGATGCAGTAGGTTCGATCCTCGCCGAGTGCGAGAGCTTGCGCCGCACGGAAGAGCGCCAGGGTGCCTCGCGGGCTGACGCCAAGGTCCAGCATTTCCGAGTCGCGCGTAGCCGCCACGATGCGCATCAGGTATTGAACGAGGGCGTCGTCAACCGCGACTGTCGCCACTGCCTGTTGCAACTCAACCACTTCCGTCGCGCTCATCACCGGTCCGAGATCGTCGAGCGGATCCGAGTACTCGCGGTCACGCAAGATCCGCTGCTCGTCCGCAGGCGCCGGATACCCAATCCGCAAACGCAACATGAACCGATCGAGCTGCGATTCCGGCAATGGATACGTGCCGTGATGTTCGATCGGGTTCTGTGTTGCCAACACTATGAACGGCGCCGGCAAATTGTGCGTCATGCCCTCAACAGTCACGTGTCTTTCGGCCATCGCTTCGAGCAACGCGGACTGCGTTTTTGGAGTCGTGCGATTGATTTCGTCAGCCAGTACGACGTTGGCAAAAACCGGACCCGGCTTCCACTCAAATAGGCTGCTGTGCTGGCTGTAAACAGAAAGCCCGATCACGTCGGAAGGCAACAAATCAGACGTAAACTGAATACGTTGAAACGTACAATCGATCGCCCGCGCGAGGGCGTGGGCCAGTGTCGTCTTCCCTACTCCGGGCACGTCTTCCACCAGCAAATGTCCACCGGCGATCAGCGTAACAATGGCCAGCCGGATAGCTTCGGGCTTGCCCCTGATGACAGTTTCGACAGCGTTTTGGAGCCGTTCGATCTGCTCGACGGCGTATGCGCTGGCAATCTGTCCGCTGTTGATGGTTTCGAGGTTTCGCATCAATTGGCCTTAGATTCTACATGCTCAGAGCACATGTAGCACGGAAAAGTTGGCTGCCGGTTCCAATATGACCTGCGAACGTTCCTGTAGTAGACTAAGGCGCATATCGAGGATGGGCAAGCGTAAGCAAAAACCGGAACTCGAAACAGAACGCTTCGTGTAAGTGCCCGAGGAGATTATATGAAACCCCTAAATGATCCCAGAAAAAGCCAACGCGGCTTCTCGCTTATCGAGTTGATGATCGTTATCGCCATTATCGGCATACTCATCGGAGTTGGAATTGCCGGGTACAGGTCGGCCATCAAAGCTGCCAACGAGGCGGCGGCAGTTAAGACGCTGCGCTCGATCGCCGAGCAGCAGATGCTCTACTACAACTCTCACCAGCGCAGCTCATTTGGCACGTTTGAAGAGATGCGTAAAGAGAATTTGCTGGACACACGGTTTGACGGCACGTCACCGGTCGTCGACGGTTACGTCTACACGATGAAGATCATTCCGAAGTCGACCACCCAACAGCCAGGTTACACGATCAACGCCGATCCGCAGGTCGCGACTGGAGTCGGCGCTACCGGCTCAAACTACTACTACGTCGACTCCGACACCAACATCATCCACGTCAACCGCGAGCAGCAAGCCGCCGCAACCGATCCGCCGATCGGGCAATAGCTGATATAAAACCATGCGACTTGATAGACCTGGATCGACTGCTCTCGACCTTTAACCTGGACCTGCCCCATCGGAACGGCCTTCCCCTGATCGCCGCTGACCGCCTGCCAGACGATCTCTGAGATCAGAAGCTGCGAATCAAAACGCTTGTTGAGCTTCTCGATCCGCGCCGCAA
>JBIOVO010000253.1:0-18101 GCA_044867735.1 Pyrinomonadaceae bacterium
AAGGATGAGATGTATCACCAGTACAACCTCACCGGGCAGTGGGAGTTTGCACCTAATTGGTTAGGCGAAGTCGCTTACGTGGGTTCGCTTGGTCGCAACCTGCTGGTCTTGAGCAATATTGGTACAAACAATGACCAGGGCGGTCCAGGAGCGCGTGAAGTTTTGGGGATTGGCCCAATAACGGCGACGCGCTATCGCGGCAAGTCTAGTTACAACGCGCTACAAAGCAAACTCGAGAAGCGGTTTGCCAGAGGACTTTCGATCCTGACGTCGTACACGTGGGCCCATGCGATCGACGATTCACCTGGCGGTATCTGTTCCAATGGGGCGAGTGCGCGTGACTGTGGTCCGGATGATCCAACTCGACCCGAACTCGATCGTGGCAACGCCGACACAGACGTCAGACATCGCTTCACTTTTTCTGATGTTTGGGATCTGCCGTTTGGAAAAGGGCGCCGTTTTGGCACAGATATGAATCGCGGTCTCGACACAGTCATCGGTGGATGGCAGTTCAACAACATAGTAACGTGGCAGAGTGGCCCAGTATTTAACGTCACCTGCGATGGCGGGCGTGTCGATCTGGTAGGGGATCCCGACCCGACTCAGGCCCAAAAGGATCAGGGACTCGAACTCAATCGGGCCGCCTTTCGATGTTCAACTACAAGAGTTTTCGCTGGGGATCCGCCCTTTGATCCTGCTCTCAACAATAGGACTGCCTTCCCCAATATTGGATCGCTGGGTCGCAACTTGTTTCGCGGGAGGCCACAGTTTTACTGGGATGCATCGCTCTTCAAAAACTTCCCGATCGCGGCTATCAGCGAGGCCTTTAACGTTCAGTTCCGCTTCTCGACTTACAACGTGCTGAATCGCGTCAATCGGTCGTTCCCGAATGGCGATCTCAACAATGCGAACGATTTCGCGCGCGACACCAGCGAGCAGCGGCGGCGGCAGATGGAGTTCTCCCTCAAACTCATCTTCTAACGTTTTCGCTACAAGAAGGCACAAGAAGCACAAACGACGAGCCGTTTGTGCCTTTTGTGCTTCTGGGTACAATCATGCAATGAGGTTCCGCTGCGCAGTTTGGCTTTGCTTCATGTCGCTGACCGCGTGCGGCGTGGCGGCTCAACGCGTCCTGCAAAACGAGCAAGCGCTAAGTGACGCAGGCGCGTTAGTTCAAGCAGGCAGGCTCGAAGAAGCTGAAGCGGCGACTCGCAAGATTCTCACTGCCAATCCACGGAATGCCGAAGCGCATAACCTGCTGGGCGTTATTCTCGATCAGCGTGGTCAAACCGGCCCGGCGGAAAAAGAGTACGACGCGGCCTTGCGTTTGAAACCTAACATGGTTGGCGCCTTGTCGAATCTCGGGGTGCTGCTGGCGCGAACGAATCGCGCGACTGAGGCGATTGCGAAGTTTGAGAAAGTGTTGTCGATCGATCCTCGTCACGAACGAGCGATCTTCAATCTCGGCGCGCTCTATGCGGCGCGCAAAGACTTCAAACGCGCCGTTCCGCTTCTGGAGAAGGCGGCGGGAATAGCTCCCGGGAAACCTGAGTTGCGCGAGCCTGTCGATGTCGCGTTGATTCTGACACTCGTTAACGCATACGTGCATGCAGATCGCCGCGAGGAGGCTCTCGCCCTTTCGCGTCGGCTCGAAAGCATGGCGGCATCCGATCCGAAGGCGCTTTTCACTTTGGCGCTTAGTTTGGCAGAGGCGCGCGAGTATGCAGAGGCAGTGCGGTTGTTTCAGCGCACCAACGAACTGCGGCCACGAACGTATGAAGTGCTCTACAACCTCGGTTTGGCTCTTTATAACCTGGATCGTCTCGACGAAGCACAACAGGCGCTTTCGTCGGCGTCGTCATTAAGACCGAACGAAGCCGAGTCGTACTATCGTCTCGGATTGATTGCTTCGGCTCAAGGCGACACGCCGGCAGCGCTGACACACTGGACCAAAGCACTCGAGCTGCGGCCGGTGTTTGCGGAAGTCAATTTCATGATCGGCGAGGAACTGCTCAAGAAACAACTCGCGGAAAAGTCGATTCCGTTTTACGAACGCGCGCTCGAACAGGCGCAGGGGCAACTGGTCTATTTTCTGCGGCTCGGCGTCGCGAACGTGCGTGGGCAGCGTTACGAACGTGCGCGGCAAGTCTTTACGCAGGCGTTGGAGAAATTTCCTGAGAACGCGAATCTCTATTTCCTTTTGGGCTACACCGGTCGGGCCGAAGGAAGGTACGACGAGGCAGTCGCGGCGTTCAGGCATGTGCTCAAGTTGCAACCTGATAATCCCGACGCGCTTTCGAATCTCGGATACATCACGAGTCAACGTGGAGAAAACGTGGAGGCCGAGCGACTGCTGCGACGTGCGATTCAACTCGATCCGAGCAGTTTTCCTTCTTATCACGATCTTGGTCGCTTGCTGGTGAAGTTGCGTAGATATGAGGAAGCCGTGCCGTTACTCAATCGCGGCGTCGAGCTCAACAGCAAAGATCCCGGAGTGCATTACCAACTGTTTCTCGCTTACTCGCGGCTGAAGCGAAAAGATGATGCTGATCGAGAACTCGCGGAGTTCAAGCGTTTGGATGAAGGTAATCGTCACGGCGCGACTCCGCTTGGCGATGCGGTAAAGAAGGACGGCGAGACTTTGCCGCCACTGCCAACGGCGGCGTCCGGTGACAGCGCAAAACCACGCACACCCTAAGGATCAAAGAGCCACGAAGACACAAATCTTTTCATGACCTTTACTCACTCCGACTTTGTGTCTTTGTGTCTTCGTGGTTGGAAGATCTGTTCGCAGTTTGCGCTCTGTCTGGTCTTTTCGGTCTCGTTTGCGTTTGCTCAGCCTTCGATCACGAAAGTCGATCCGCCGTCCTGGTGGGCCAATCACACGATCAATCCGGTCAGGCTCCTGGTACGCGGCGCAAACCTCCACGGCGCACGTGTAGTCTCATCGAATCCGGCGCTCAAAGTATCGGGCGTGAGGGTTAACGAACGTGGCAGCTACGTTTTCTTTGACGTCGAGATCGATCCAGCCGCACGCCCGGGTAAGTATGAACTGACACTACAAACAGCCAGCGGACGTGCCGGCATTCCTTTCAACATCGAAGCGCCACTCGATCCGCGAACGAACTTTCAGGGCATCACAAACGACGACATCATCTATCTGATCATGATCGATCGCTTCGCCGACGGCGATGAATCGAACAACGCCCCGCCAAACGCACCGCCTGAAGCCAACGATCGCAAGAACCCACGCGCCTTTCATGGCGGCGATCTGTTGGGCGTCGTCCACAAGCTTCCCTATCTCAAAGGTCTCGGTGTGACGGCGCTATGGCTAACGCCATGGCACGACAACTGGAACGGTGTGAATCGTTGCGACAAGCCGTGGTGCCCAAACACCTACTATCACGGCTATCACGCGATCGACTACTACGCAGTTGACGATCGCTTTGGCGATCTCGCGACGTTGCGCGAGCTGGTCCAACAAGCGCACGGACTCGGCATAAAGATCATCCAGGACCAGGTCGCCAATCACGTCGGGTCGCAACATCCGTGGGTAAAAGATCCGCCGCTTGATTCCTGGTTTCACGGCACACTCGCGAAACACGAACTGAACAGGTTTCAGAACAGTGTGTTGCTCTCGCCACACTCGAATCAGATCGAGTTTCGCAACGTTCTGGACGGCTGGTTCAATGACGATCTTCCCGACATGAACCAGGAAGAACCGGAAGTGGTGCGCTATGAGATACAGAATGCGTTGTGGTGGGTCGGCGTAACGGGCATCGATGGGATCCGGCAGGACACGATTCAGTACATGCCGCGTTTCTTCATCCGCGATCTCTCGAATGCGTTGCACCGGCAATATCCGAAGCTCTGGATGGTGGGAGAAGTCTTCGAGCGCGATGCTGCTCACACAGCGCATTTCATTGGCGGACATACCGGCAAAGATGGCATCGACACGAAGCTCGATTCTGTTTTTGACTTCGCGCTATGGAACGCTTCATTGCAGGTCTTTACAAATAAAGCTCCGGTTCGCCTACTGCGCGATCAGCTCAAATACGATGCGCTCTATCCGGACGCATCGAAAGTCACCGTGCTGGCGAATAATCACGATACGCCAAGATTCTTGTCACTCGAAGGCGCTTCTTTAGATGGCGCAATGATGCACGTGGCGTTTGTTTTAAGTGTCAGAGGCATTCCGCAGCTTTACTACGGCGAAGAGCTCGCAATGCAGGGCAAGGAGGATCCTGACAATCGTCGAGACTTTCCAGCCGGCTTTCCTGGGCCACCTCACGCTCCGCACGATGTTCCCCCCGTCAGCCCGAACCCAGGACCGGGGTTAATGTTTAATTGGACACGATCTTGGATCAAGTTGCGCCGCGATGAACCGGCGCTTCGCTCGGGGCGTCTGGTTGACCTCTTTTATGACGAAGAGACGTACGTGTTTGCGCGACAGCTCGGCAATGAAACCGTAGTCGTCGCGATCAATCGTCAGGATCAACCGCGGAACGTAACTATCCCCGCAGCATCGATCGGACTTAAAGATGGGGTTACTTTTACACCACTAATTGGGAAGGTCAACAGCAGTCGAGTAGCCAACGGCGAGGCGATCTTGAATCTTCCGGCGCGATTCGCGGTTGCGTACAAGGCTTCCTGAAGAAGATGAGTTTTCCGAGACAAAGCGGAATCCTGTTGCACCCGACTTCGTTGCCGGGACCATTTGGCATCGGCGATCTCGGACCACAGGCGTACGCGTTTGCCGATTTTCTCGTCGCTGCGGGACAGAGTCTGTGGCAGGTGCTGCCACTTGGGCCGACCGGTTACGGCGACTCGCCTTACGCGTGTTATTCGGCGTTTGCAGGAAATACGCTGCTGATTAGTCCGGAACAGTTGGTTGTTGAGGGCTTGCTTGATGAAGTAAACCGCAGAGACGCAGAGCACGCAGAGGCAACGCAGAGAAGGATTGATTTCGGTGAGGCCCACAAGTTTAAGGACGACGTTCTGCGTAAGGCTTATCAACGTTACACAAAGACCACGGACACCGCGCTACGCAGTGCTTTTGAGACTTTTGCGCAAGAGCAGGCGCACTGGCTCGAGGACTACGCGCTTTTCAGGGCTTTGAAGGATGCGCATGGTGGCGTGGCGTGGAACGAGTGGGAACCCTCACTGATTCGGCGCACGCCTGCGGCATTGAGTCGCGCGCGCGAAGAGCTTCGAGAAGAGATCGAAGCACACATGTTCTACCAGTTTCTCTTCTTCCGGCAGTGGTTCGCATTGAAACGCTATTGCAACGAGAAGGGGATCAAAGTCGTCGGTGATCTTCCGATCTTTGTGGCGCAGGACTCGGCTGATGTTTGGACCAACCCGGAACAGTTTAAGCTGGACAAGAACGGAAAGCCGCTCGTTGTCGCGGGTGTTCCACCCGACTATTTCAGCAGCACGGGCCAGTTGTGGGGCAATCCGCTTTACAACTGGGAACGCATGCAAGAGGACGGCTTCAAATGGTGGATCGAACGCGTGCGCGCGACGTTGACGGTGGTCGATATCGCGCGCGTGGATCACTTTCGTGGTTTTGCCGCGTGCTGGGAAATACCGGGCGGCGATAAGACCGCCGAGCGTGGTCAGTGGGTTGAAGCGCCGGGAAGGGAATTGTTCACTGCCATTCGCAAGACGCTCGGCGAGTTGCCGATCATTGCCGAAGACCTCGGCGTGATCACCCCTGACGTCGTCGCTTTACGCGAGGAGTTTGGTTTTCCGGGCATGCGCATCTTGCAGTTTGGCTTCGGCAGCGACTCTAAGAATATCGATCTGCCGCACAACTATGTTCCGAATGTGGTTGCGTACACGGGCACACACGACAACGACACGACTATCGGTTGGTTTGAGAGTGTTGCCGGCGAGGGTTCGACGCGCACGGCGAAACAGATTGAACGCGAACGCACGTTTTGCATGAATTATTTGAACACGAAAGGTGAAGAGATTCATTGGGACTTCATTCGCACTGTGCTGGCCTCAGTTGCGAACACGGCAATCGTTCCGCTTCAGGATCTGCTCGGGTTAGGCGCCGACGCGCGGATGAATCTGCCGAATAGTACAGAAGGAAATTGGGCGTGGCGATTTAAGGCCCTTGATCCTGACCTTGCCTCGAGACTCGAACAGTTAAGTAAGTTGTACGGAAGAAACTGAAACACAGATGAAACGGATAAAAACACTGATCGGCGTAATCTGTGTGAATCTGTGGTTAACTCTTGCCGTCGTAGGGCAGAGTCCTGAGATCCTCAAGGTTGATCCGCCAAGCTGGTGGACCGGAAGCAGCGTCAATCCCGTGCGGCTGATGATCCATGGCCGTAATCTCCAGGACGCGCGCGTGCAGGTTGCTGGTCTAAGAGCCGGTCCGCCGAAGATCAACGACCTCGGCACGTACATCTTTGTTGACGTTTTTATCGCGCCACCTACAGGCCCCCGCACCGTTACAGTCACTACGCCTCGTGGTTCCACGCGAGCTTCATTCGAAGTGCTTGGACCGTTGAATCGCACCGGTCAGTTTCAGGGATTCTCGCCGGCCGACGTGCTTTACCTGATCATGATCGATCGCTTCGCCGATGGAGATCCGTCAAACAACGACCCCGCGCAGTCGCGCGGTATCTACGATCGCAATAACAAGTTCTATTACCACGGCGGCGATTTTCAGGGCGTCATCGACCACCTGCCCTACTTGAAAGAACTCGGCGTCACGGCTATTTGGCTGACGCCATGGTACGACAACTACGACCGTCTCAATCAGATCGAGCTTAAGGAAGACAAACCGAGCACGGGTTTCCATGGCTACAATCCACAGGACTTCTACGGAGTCGAAGAACACTTTGGCACGCACGCAAAGCTCCGTGAACTGGTCGAAGCGGCGCATCGTTCCGGCGTAAAGATCATTCAGGATCAGGTCGTCAACCACACTGGTCCTTATCATCCGTGGGTTGACGATCCACCGACGCCTACGTGGTTCAACGGAACCAAAGCGAAGCACCTGAAAAATGTGTTCCAAACGTGGGTGTTGCACGATCCGCGCGCGGTTGAGAGTTTGAAACGCGAAACGATGGAGGGCTGGTTCCTCGACTTCCTGCCGGATCTCAACCAGCACGACCCGGAAGTCTCTCGTTATTTGATCCAAAACACTCTGTGGTGGATCGGGACCACCGGTCTCGACGGCATACGCATGGACACGTGGCAATACGTGCCCAACTCGTTCTGGAAAGACTGGACCGCCGCGGTCAAAAAGGAATTTCCCACTTTCAGAGTGGTTGGCGAGGTAAAAGACGGCGACGCGGTGCATACTTCGTTCTTTCAGGGCGGGCGCGTTCGCTTCGATGGTATCGATTCAGGTCTCGACTCGCTGCTCGACTTCCCGCTCTTCTATCCGATTCGACATGCTTTCGCGGAAGGAAAAGCGCTCGATGCGATTCCAAAGACACTCGCGAAAGACTACCTGTACACAGATTCGGAGATCCTCGTGACGCTCCTGGGCGGGCATGACGATGGTCGCTTCATGAGCGAGGAAGGGGCGGCTATAGACGGTCTGAAGTTGGCAAACGCGTTTGTGTTGACGACGCGCGGCGTGCCGCAACTCTACTACGGCGACGAACTCGCGATGGAAGGCCCGGACGAGCCGGCTACACGCGGCGACTTTCCCGGCGGCTTTCCTGGTGACAAGCGCAACGCCTTCACCGCTGCCGGGCGTACGAAGGAAGAGCAGGAGTTGTTTGAGTATATTCGCCGTCTCACCACGTTTCGACGCGAACTCGAACCGCTAAGAAACGGCAAGCTCGTTAATCTCTACGTCGCTGAACAGCAATACGCTTACGCGCGCACGACGAAAACCGGCGTTGTGGTGGTTGTTTTCAATAACGATAACAGCACTGCGGAGATCGAATTCGATGTATCGCCGGTGTCACTTTCGAATGGTGTTTCACTTAATGATCGACTCGGTGTGATAAACGATGCAACTATTCGCGATCACCGGTTGCGTGTGACCTTGCCAAAGCGTTCAGTATCGATCCTGGTCCAGAAATGAGATCTTGTTGAATCTTGTAATCCTGTCTGAGGAGATCTTTTATGGAAAAGCCACGCCTGAGTTTCTGGCAGATCTGGAACATGAGTTTCGGGTTCCTTGGAATTCAGTTTGGCTGGGGCTTGCAGATCGCCAACATGAGCCCCATTTACAAGTATCTCCACGCTGAAGAAAGCTCGCTGCCTTACCTGTGGCTTGCTGGTCCAATTACCGGTCTGATCATTCAACCGATCATCGGTTCGATGAGCGATCGCACCTGGAATCGCCTCGGACGCCGCCGGCCATACTTTCTCGTCGGCGCGATCCTGGCGAGCATAGCGTTGTTCTTCATGCCCGACTCTTCTGCCGTGTGGATGGCGGCTGGGTTACTCTGGATTCTCGACGCGAGTATCAACATCACGATGGAACCGTTTCGTGCTTTTGTCGCGGACAAGCTTCCCGAAGAACAACGAACACTCGGGTTCGTGATGCAGAGTTTCTTCATCGGCATCGGACAAACACTCGCAAACGCTTTGCCTTTCTTGTTTGCAGCGCTCGGCGTCGTGGGCGTTATGGCGACAGGTATTCCACTCGCCGTCGAATACTCGTTCAAGATCGGCGCGGGTGTTTTCCTGATAGCTGTTTTGTGGACTGTCGTGACGACGAAGGAGTATCCGCCGCACGACCTCGAAGCATTCGAACGCATGAAGCGAGAGAGAAGGGGCGTTCTTGCCGGCTTCAAGGAGATCTTCTCAGCTATTGCCGAGATGCCGTCCACGATGAAACAGCTTGCGGTGGTCCAGTTCTTCACCTGGTTTGCCTTGCCTTGCATGTGGCAGTTTTTTGGCCTCGCGGTCGCACGTCATGTTTTTCTTGCTCCGAATGAGACGTCGCCGTTGTTTGCCGACGCGGTTTACTGGGGCGGTCTCTGTTTCGGCGCGTACAACGTGGCTTGTTTCGTAATCGCTTTCTTACTGCCGTCATTAGCTAAAGCCACGAGTCGTAGAACTGTTCACCTCGTGGCGCTCGTGTGCGGCGGCCTCGGATTGATCTCGGTGCTTTTCATCGCGAACAAGTACATGTTGTTTCTGAGCATGGCGGGTGTTGGTATCGCCTGGGCGTCGATTCTATCGATGCCTTATGTGATGCTGTCGACTGCCGTTCCGCCCTGGCGCATGGGCGTCTACATGGGTGTTTTCAATCTCTTCATCGTGATTCCGCAGATTGTTCAGTCGTTTGTAGTGTCAAACATTTTCAATAACGTGCTTGGCGGCGATCCACGCAATGCGGTGGTGCTTGGAGGTGTGAGTCTGTTGGTGTCAGCGGCGACGGTTCTGGGTGTCCGAGATGTTCATGAAACCGAGAGTTAGGATCTCTCGCGCAAAGGCGCAAAGACGCAAAGTTATGACCTTCGGCTTCCCGCAGGGTCTGAACTTTGCGTCTTTGCGCCTTTGCGCGAGAAATGTCTTCTTCCTGCTCGCCGCTATTGCTGTGACGAGTCACGGGACGATCGCCCAACAACCGGCGCGCGATGTTTCCAAGGAGTCTGCGCGGCCAGTCCGAGATTGGGTGCGCGATGGCGTGATCTATGAGATCTATCCGCGCGCGTTTTCACAACAGGGAAACTTCAACGCGATCACTGCGCGTCTGGATGATCTGAAAGACCTCGGCGTCACGATTCTCTGGTTGATGCCGATTCATCCCATCGGACAGGAAAAGAAGAAGGGAACTATCGGCAGTCCCTACGCTGTTCGCGACTACTACGCGATCAACCCTGACTACGGCACTGCCGACGATCTCAAACGCCTCGTTCGCGAGGCTCATTCGCGTGGTCTGAAAGTGATCATCGACATCGTTGCGAATCACACCTCATGGGATAGCGTGTTGATGAAGCATCCGGAGTTTTACAAACGCGATGCGAAGGGCAACATCACGTACCCTTACGACTGGTACGACATCGCCGCGTTGAACTACGGCAATCGTGAGTTGCGTCGTTACATGATCGACATGCTCAAGCATTGGATACGTGAGTTTGATCTCGACGGTTTTCGCTGCGACGTTGCCGGCGAGTTGCCGACGGACTTCTGGGAAGACGCGCGCCGCGAATTGGAGCAAGTTAAGCCTGACATCGTAATGCTTGCCGAAGCGCACAAGGCTGACCTGCTCGTTAGAGCTTTCGAACTCGACTATTCATGGCCGCTGCACAATGCCTTGACCAGAGTGTTGCAGGGTCGTGCGCGCGCTTCCGAGTTGCGTGATGAGTGGGAAAAGGAAGTCAGGACGTGGCCCAAGGGCGCGTTGCATATGCGCTTTTCGGACAATCACGACGAGCGACGTGCGGTCGCGCGCTTTGGTGAACCCGCGGCGCTGGCGGCTTCGGCGTTTGTGTTCACGCTTGACGGTGTGCCGATGCTCTATAACGGCATGGAGGTTGGCGACACGACTGAGTCCGGCGCACCCGCGTTGTTTGAGAAGTTACCGATCTTCTGGTCCATCGCTGAACGCCGGCCGGAGTTTCCGAGGTTCTATAAACAGATGATGGCGTTGAGACGTTCGAGCACGGCGTTACGAAGAGGCAGTTTGCAATGGTTGAGAAATTCTGATGAGTCGCGGGTGGTGACCTTTGTTCGTAGCGCGCCCGGTGAAGAGGTGCTGGTCGCAATCAACTTTTCGAGCCAGCCCTTCTTCGGATCGGTTGAGGCTGGTAACAGCAGCGCGTACGTGGATGTGAATGGAGGAGCGGCGGGATTGCCGGCGCTCTCGTTGGATGCGTGGGGATACAGGTTCTTTAGGAAGAAGTAACCACGGATGATACGCATTGTTTTGATTATTGTGTTTGCGAGCCAGGGTGTGATGGCGCAAGGGGCGGATGCCCATTGGCCCACGGCTGCGAAGAATGGCTTTGGAACATCAACAACTCTTAAGTCAAAAGTGTGGTTTACGCTCGCGAACGGAGTGATGACCGAGGTCTTCTATCCAACACTAGACGTTCCGAACGTGCAGATCTTGCAACTCATGTTTGAAGTTGATGGAAAGATGGAGACTGAGCTCGACGACATGAAGCACGGTCGGCTGGTGACCTTTCCAAACACACTCACATTCGTTCAGCGCAACGCCGCCAAGAGCGAAAAATACTTTGTCGACAAGACCTACATAACCGATCCGCATAGAAACACCGTCTTAATGGACCTCGAAATGAGAAGTCGAGTTCAAGGCGTCCGTATTTATGTGTATTACGACCCGTCACTAAACAACAGCGGAATGCACGACTCAGCGTGGGCCGAAGACGATGCGTTGCTGAGCATCGATGGAAACAAGGCATCGGCGTTGATGTCGACTTGCAGGTTATCGGGGCCCAAGAACGGGCTTCTGGGTAGCAACTTTGGCGAAGGGCGAGTGAAAGGCAACGTGGTCCAGATAGCTGAACTGACCGATCTGAGAGACAACAAATGTACGCTTGCGCTCGGCTTTGGTCAGACTCCGGCGCAGGCTAAACAAGCCGCACGTCTCTCACTCGCTCGCGGGTTCGACGCCGTACGCCGTGAATATGAAGCAGGCTGGAAGGAGTCTACCGCAAAGCTGAGCTTTCGCCACTATCCTCAACCTCAGTTTGGGATGACCGTAATGGTGTTGCGGGCGCTCGAGGACAAGACTTATCGCGGTGCTTCGATTGCTTCGCCTTCAGTGCCCTGGGGTGGTGGACCAAACGCAAATGAGCCAACTGTGAGCGGCTATCATGGCGTTTGGTCACGCGATCTTTATCACGTTGCAACCGCCTTCGATGCGATTGGCGACCGCGCCACCGCGCTTCGACTTCTTGATTACCTCTTTCGAGTGCAGCAGAAACCTGACGGCAGCTTCCCACAGAACTCCTGGGTTGATGGACGGCCGATCGGCAACGGCTTGCAGATGGACCAGGTAGGCTTGCCGCTCGTGCTGGCCTATCAACTCGGACGCACCGATCGCAAAACATGGCTGAAGCACATCAAGCCGGCTGCTGATTTCATTGTGAAGCGTGGGCCGCGCACCGATCAGGATCGTTGGGAAGAGAAGCCTGGTTTTTCGCCGGCAACGATCGCCGCTCAAATTGCCGGCCTGGTCTGTGCTGCGGAAATCGGGCGCACTAACCACGATCGTCGTTCAGCCAACACTTACCTCGAAACTGCGGATGCCTGGACCGCGAACGTTGACAAGTGGACCGCCACAAAAACTGGTTTCATGAGCGGCCTCCCTCACTATCTCAGGATTACCGCAAACGAAGATCCGAACGATGGTGAGAAGATGGCGATCAACAGCAGTAGTCTGGTAGTCGATGAAACAAAGGTCGTCGACGCCGGGTTTCTCGAGCTGGTCCGACTAGGCATCAAGGATCCCGACGATCCGGTAATAGTGACCTCGCTTAATCTGGTTGATCACCTGCTCAAGTTTGAAACACCTGCGGGCTCGGCGTGGTATCGATACAACCACGATGCTTATGGTGAAACACAAACAGGAGGCAAATACGATGGTCAGAATGGTGTTGGGCGTTTGTGGACCTTGCTTACCGGCGAACGTGGTGAATATGAACTTGCGGCGGGAGATGTTGAGCGCGCGAGAAGCTTACTGGCCACGATGGCAAGGTTTGCTAACGATGGCTATATGATTCCGGAGCAGGTGTGGGACGTAAAGCATCCGCAGAATGAGGCTTTTAAGTTTGGCAAAGGTACAGGCTCGGCAACGCCACTAGCGTGGTCTATGGCCCAGTTTATCCGGTTGGCAGTGAACATCGAGCGCGGAAGAAATCTCGAAACACCACAGGTCGTGTTGGATCGTTACGTTAACACCCCAAGCAAAGGCGCAAAGGCGCAAAGAAGACCTCCGGTAGCCGAAGGTCATAACTTTGCGTCTTTGCGCCTTTGCGTGAGTGGTTCTGGCTGTTGAAAATTATGTCCCTCCGAACGACCCAGGCACGTAACCTGATCTTCGCCGCCGATCTCGGCGGGACGCACCTCCGCGCCGCCACCGTCGATCACGACGGCAACATCCAGTTTCGTTTCAAACAGAACACCCCACAAGAAAAAGACGCCAACGCGATCGTCGATGCCATCGTCGCCGCTGTCCACGAAAGCCAACAAAAGATCTCCGCTGTCTCGCTAGTCGTCCCCGGCACAGTTAACGTCGCGGAAGGCGCAGTCGTAAGGGCCCCGAATCTGCCTTGTCTTGACGGCTTCCATCTTGGCGCGGCCCTGACTGCCAAACTCGGAGTACCGGCGATCATCGAGAACGACGCGAACGCCGCCGCGGTCGGTGAGATGTGGCGCGGCGCTGCGGTCGGTTGCAACACGATCATTTGTGTGACGCTCGGCACAGGCGTCGGTGGCGGGATCATTCTCGACGGCAAACTCTGGCGCGGCGTCGATGGCGCAGCCGCTGAGATCGGGCACATGTGCGTCGATCCATTCGGCGGTGTTGCATGCACTTGCGGCAGTCGTGGTTGTCTTGAGGTCTTTGCTTCGGCGACGGCTATAGTTCGTATGACACGCGAAGCGAGCCCGCGTTATCCCGATTCGGTGTTGCAAGGCAAAGAAGACCGCACGGCGGAGATGATCTTCGAGGCAGGCAAACAGGGTGACGATCTGGCGCTCGAGATCTTTCGACGCATGGGAGTTTACCTGGGAATCGGACTCGCGAACCTAATCAACATACTTAATCCGGAGATGATCGTGATCGGCGGCGGTGTGGTTAACGGGTGGGACCTGTTTGAGAAACACATGCACCAGCAGGTTGAGGAACGAGCTTTTCCGCTTCTCGCGGCGCGCGTGAAGATTGTGCGTGCGAAGTGTGGCGACGATGCCGGGCTGCTCGGCGCCGCTCGTCTCGCAGTCCGTCAATGAGGGAGTTTTAACCACAAAGACACTAAGACACAAAGGAATGAAAATGAGCTGCATGTCTGTTAATACATTGTGCCTTCGTGTCTTAGTGGTGAGTCTTTTCTTCGTCTCTCTTTGCGTTTCGGTTTTTGGGCAGGACATCACGACGCTCGAGAAGATCGGACCTGTCGTTCGTTTCGAAAAGACCGACAAAGCTGTCACGCTGCATTGCCAGGACAACTCGCAGGTTGAGCTCACCATGCTTGCTCCGGATCTGATCCGCGTGCGCGCTTCCTTCGCGAAACAGATTCCTGCACGCGATCACTCGTGGGCCATCGCTAAAGACACCTGGACAACACCACGCTGGAACCTCAGCGAATCATCCGACGCGATCACGATCGCCACCGACGAAGTTGAAGTTGTGGTTCGTCGTTCACCTTTGCTCATCGACTTTCGCGACGCTCATACACATCAAGTGCTAAATGCTGACGAACGTCCGATGTCATACGACGCAAAAGGCCAGCTTGCCGGGATGATGTTCGATCCCAAGGCCGGCACTTTCGTCGCCGCGGCAAAGAAGCTTTACTTTGACGAGCACTTCTACGGTCTCGGTGAGAAAGCCGCTCGACTCGACAAACGCCGCGGTTACTTCGTCAACTGGAACTCCGACACTCCCGGTTACATGGAAGGCAGGGATCCGATCTACCAAACCATTCCGTTTTACCTCGGTCTCCGGCGTGGCATCGCTTACGGCATTTTCTTCGACAACACTTACCGCAGCTATTTCGACTTTGGCCGCTCATCACAGCAGCGTGCGTGGTTTGGCGCCGAGGGCGGCGAGATGAACTACTACTTCTTCCATGGTCCATCGATCAAAAAGATTCTCGGCCGTTATGCTGATCTCACTGGCCGAATGCCTTTGCCGCCGCTCTGGGCGCTCGGCAATCAGCAGAGCCGCTGGAGTTATTACCCGGACACGATGGTTGAAGAAGTGGTGAACGAGTATCGCAAGCGCGACTTGCCGCTCGACGTCATTTACCTCGACATCGATTACATGCACGGCTATCGCGTCTTCACGTTCGACAAGGAACGGTTTCCCGATCCAAAAGGTCTTACGGATAAACTGGGACGGCAGGGAGTGAAGGTCGTAACCATCGTCGATCCCGGCATCAAACATCAACCGAATGAGAAGGGTTATCACGCCTACGATCAGGGTCTTGAGAAGAACTACTTTCAACGGCGCCGTAACGGTGATCTGTTTGTGCCGCGAGTGTGGCCTGGTGACAGCGTGTTTGTTGATTACACTTTGCCTGAGGGGCGACGCTGGTGGGGTGATCTTCATCGCTTCTACACCGACAACGGAATCGCAGGCATCTGGAACGACATGAATGAGCCGTCTGACTTTGTAGACCAGACCGGCAAGAACCAGATCGATGTTGTTAGTCATGACGAAGGCGAGAAGACCACGCACGCGAAGAACCGCAACACTTTTGGTCTACTGATGTCGCGCGCAACATATGAAGGACTGGAGCGTTTGCAACCTGATCGCCGCCCGTACGTCATCACGCGCGCCGCCTACGCCGGCATTCAGCGTTACGCCACGATGTGGACTGGTGACACGAACAGCACCTGGGAATCGCTGGCGTTGAACATTCCGATGTTTACGACGCTCGGGTTGTCTGGTGAACCATTCGTCGGCAGCGATGTCGGTGGGTTTATCGGACGTGGCAACGGTGAGTTGCTCGTGCGCTCTTACCAGGTCAGTTTCCTCGCGCCGTTTTGCCGGAACCACAAAGTAATCGATGGTTACGATCAGGAGCCCTGGCGCTTCGGGACGTATTACGAGGATGTCATCCGCAGGTATTTGAAACTGCGGTACGCGTTGTTGCCGTTTCTCTACACGACTCTGGAAGAAGCGCACCGCACGGGCGTGCCGCTGTTTCGGCCGTTACTGCTCAACTATCAAAACGATCCCAACACCTACAACCTCGACGATCAGTTCATGGTTGGTCAGGATCTGCTCGTCGCGCCGATCGTGAAGCCCGACGTGACGCGCCGGTTGGTCTACTTACCCGAAGGAACGTGGTACGACTATTGGACCAACAAGAAGCATAGCGGCGGAACGATGATCAGCGTCGAAGCCCCACTCGACGTCGTGCCGATGTTTGTGCGTGGCGGAACGATGATTCCCACGATCCCACCGCAAAACTATGTCGGCGAGCGGCGTGACGATCAAGTGACATTCGACATCTATCTCGACGAGAAAGACACGGCCTCAGCGCAACTTTATGAGGACGATGGTCTCAGCCCGGCGTACAAGCGCGGCGCGTTTCGCCGCACAAGCGTTAGCGTCCGGCGCGGCCCACGTGGATACGTCGTGTCGGTTGGAGCGGCAGAGGGAACCTACAAACCCGGCCCGCGAAAGTTCAAATTCGTCGTGAAGTCATCCCCACGGGAGGCTTCCGTGAACGGCATCCTCAACGAGGGGCCACATGAGCTTGTGATCAGGTGATATCCATCCACAGATTACACAGATTATATGAATCGATCTGTGTAATCTGTGGATTGTCCTCTTTGGGCTAATTTCCAGCGGCGCCCAGGCGATCGCCACGCTTGAGCTTCCCGTAAGGCGAGGTCGCGACCCAGGTGGGCATCTCAGCCTGATCAGCGACGCGCAACCCGACGAGCGCCATGATGTCTGCGACTGCCTTCGCGCCTTCCCAATGCCACGTTTTGTAAACATCATCCGACGGCTGGTGATAGTTTACTTTCATCCAGGCGTAGATCTGTTTGACGATCGCATCCTTGTCGCCCTCTGGCGCGCCCATTAGCATTAATGCCGGAATGCCACGCTCAACAAACGAGTAATGATCCGAACGTTGAAAGATTCCTTCTGACGGAATCGGATCCGGCATCACGTTAATACCGTAAACCTTCGCCGCGTCATTCAACATCGGACCAAGCGTTGAAAACTCGGCTCCGTATCCGACTACACTCTTAACTGGTCCAAATACCTCTGTACCAATCCCGTCGAGATTCATCACCGCCGCCACTTTTTGCAGATCCCACGTCGGACTCGCGACCCAACGTTTCGATCCAAGCAACCCGTGCTCCTCACCAGTTACAGACATAAACACCAGCGACCGTTTCGGTTTTACTTTCATCTTCGAAAACGCTCGCGCCACTGCCAGCATTTCGGCGTTACCAAGCGCATTGTCGGCCGCACCGTTGTAAATCTTTCCGTTCAGCACGCCATAAGCGTCGTAGTGTGCGGTGAAGAACACTGCTTCACTCTTCAGAACGGGATCGGAACCCTCGATGTATCCGACGACGTTTTTCCCTTCGCCTTTTGTCGAGGTTACTTTGATCGTAACGTCCGCATTGGTCTTCAAATCGATCGGTTTGAAATCGTCGCGCTCCGCCTGGGCCAGCGCATCCTTCAGCGTCACGCCCGACTTCGCAAAGAGCTTTTCAGCTCCTGCATTACTCGCGTAAGCGATCGGTGGCGGGGTCAGTCCCTGGCCCGTGCTTATTTGACGCCGCACCATGTAGTCGATCAGAACCTCGGAAGAATATTTCTCGGTGCCATTGTTGATAAGGATCACAGCACGAGCACGATTCCTGAAGGCCGTCCCAATCGCCTGAAAAGTACCGTTGACGTTGCTCCATTCCTCTTCAGACATGTTGGCGACACGTCCGGCGATCACGACGACGATCTTGTCTTTGAGATCCGCATCTTTGATGTCGTTTCGTTTCAGTTGATCTGAAATGATGCCGTGCCCTGCAAAGACCATCGGACCGCCGTATTGGATGTCTTTAAGATTCTGCGCCAGTGGCGCCCAATCAGCCGCTAACGTCAAAGGCTGTCCGTCCAGCTTGAAGGTTGTCTCGGGCGCCAACACCGTTTCGACAACCGGAACTGATTGCAGGTAGGTGCCGTTTTCGCCCAGTGGCTTTAGTCCCATCGCCTTCATCTGATCGGCGAGCCATCTGGCAGCTTTCTCCCCTCCCGGCTGCATGGTTCCGCGACCTTCCATGTCGTCAGCGGCGAGTGCGGTGGTGTATTTCTCGATCTCCTTGACCGTGATCTCTTTCGTCAAACTTTGCTCTGAACTGGAAAGGGAAGGAGCAGTTTGCGCTGCTATTTGAACACTAAGCAGCGTCGAAGCGACTAGAATGGCAACAAGATTTCGGTAGACTTTTTCAACACGCGT
>JBIOVO010000254.1:0-34060 GCA_044867735.1 Pyrinomonadaceae bacterium
CCCTACAATTCAGGCGTCTAACGTGCTGTTTTTGTAGGGGTGGCCCTCCGTGGCCACCCGACGCTCGCACGGTCCTTGTAGCCCGTCCAGCTCTGCTCCTATAATTGCCCGACCCCGAAGGAATAGAGTCGATGGAAGTGCAACAAGTGCAAAAGCCGGCCGCGGGAACCTGCTGCGATTCAGTGGAGACTGGAACTGTGGAAAGGGTCGCAGTCGCCAGCTTGCCGACCGAATGGGGCGATTTCCAGATTGCCGCCTACCGCTCACTCACCACCCATGAAGAGTTTGTAGTCCTCTTTAAAGGTGAAATGAAGCGCGACGTACCCACGCTCGTTCGCATCCACTCGCAATGCCTTACCGGCGACGTTTTTGGCTCAACCAAATGCGATTGCGGTAGACAGCTTCACCACACCATGCAGATGATTCAGCAGGAAGGTCGTGGAGCGATTGTTTACCAGCAGCAGGAAGGCCGCGGTATCGGCATCGTCAACAAGATTCGCGCGTATGCCTTGCAGGACCAGGGCGCCGATACGGTCGAGGCGAATGAGCGGTTGGGCCTGGCAGTCGACTTGAGAGATTATCGCCAGTGTGCCGAGATTCTTTTCGATCTCGGGCTGTGCCGCGTCAAAGTGATTTCAAACAATCCGCTGAAGCTGCGCGCACTGGAAGAAGCGGGACTTAAGATCGTCGAGCGAGTTTCGATTGAAGTTGATTCGACTGAAGACGCCGCGAGTTACCTGCGGACCAAGAAAGAAAAACTCGGTCACCTGCTCAACCTGAAGCGATAGAATCTACGACTTCCGTAACTCTTTAATCGTACTCCGCACCTTCTCAGCATTCACCGCTTTTGGTTCCAGCTTCAGGAACATCTCGAGCTCATCAGCAGCCTCCTTGGACTTGCCAGTCTGCCAATACATTCCTCCGAGATAGTAGTGAGCCTGACTGACTTTCGGACCACCAATCGTGATGGCCCGCCGCAACTCGCTTTCGGCTTCCGCGTAGTTCTTGACGTGAATCAGGGCGATTCCGAAATACAAGTGTGCTGTGAAAGCATGCTCATTCTTCTTCACAGCATCTCGTAGCTGCGCCTCAGCTTCCACATACTTCCGTTGCTGCAACAACACGATCCCGTAATTCAAACTCGGCTCCGCGGCATCAGGCGACATCTGGAGCACCTTACTTAGAACTGCCGCCGCCTTATCAAGTTCACCCTTTCTCAAATACTGGACGCCGAGATCGTTGAGCGCCAAAGCAAAGTTGGGATGCAAACCGATCGCGCGTTTGAACTCGTCGATAGCCTTATCGGTTTCGCCACGGTTCGCGAATGCGACGCCCTTATCGTAAGCCTCGACTGCGGGTTTGGGAACGCTGGCGAGAGCAGCGTTAAGCACGCCCGGCTTGTTATATGTCGTCTGTTTAGGGCGAAGATAGACCTGGACGGTTACAGGCCGCGAAATCGGAACGGAGCCGGGTACTCCCGAGGTTCGACTGGACGCTACGCTATATGGCTCGATGAATACATTTTCCCTGACAGTGTCAAATAAGTCGCCGCCTTCTATTACGACGGTGTAGTTGCCTGCCCGCAGTGCGCGAAAGGTAAAAGTGCCATTCATATCCGAAAGCACGCTCAACTCGCCCAGCCCGGGACTTTCCAGTCTCACTTTAAGTTGAACATCGGCGCGTTGGCCTGACGGGAAAACCAGGCGGCCGGAGATTGAATGTCTGCCACCGGTGCCGGTCGAATCGATTCCGCCTCCGGCCTGGGCATGCACGAGTATGACCGAGAAAAGTAAAAGCGTTAGGGAAAGCGAATAGCGATAAATGAGACGTGGACTGGTGTCGTTGTTAGACATCTCGATAACTCCGTTTCTTAGCAGTTGCCGAGGGAAACTCATTCGATTTTGAAGATTGGACAAGGCGAAGGTTACCACAAAAACAAGAAGGGAGGCGCAAGTTTTTGCGCCTCCCTTATCAAATTCCAGCGCACCGAAGTGCGTGGTTCAAACCAGTGTGTTTAGAACTGGAATTTCACACCAAGTCGAAGCGCCGACGGGAACTGGAAGATCGTTCCAGTGCCGTAGAACGGATTCGGAACCGGCGTGATACCCGGGGCGCCGCTGTTGATCAAGAAGGTTTCGTCTTCTTTGATAGCGCGTTGGTTATTGAAAACGTTGAACCAATCGAGCTGCAGACGGAGTTGCTTGTTCTCACCGAGTGAAATCGGGTAGTAAGCACCCAGGTCGAGGTTATAGGTGGTCGGCGTGCGGTTGCTGCCGGTGAACGGATTGATCGCCGTGCCGCGCGGCACACAGCTCAGGCCAGGAATACAGAAGCCTTCGTTGTCGCCATAGACGGGGTGCGGGACCAAAGCGTTAAACGGCACACCGGACTGCGTACGGAACGAACCGCTGGTCATGAGTTTGAATGGCCACTGATAGCTGCCGTCAAACTTGAACTGGTGCGGACGATCGTTCGGCAATCTTCCGTAAAGACCGTTGAGCAAGCTGACGAGGTCGAACAGCGAAGTGATGTTCGGGTCAGACTGGCCATTGTCGTTGCGGAACAATCCTTCGTAGTTTCCGATCAAGCTGGAGTACACGTAGGACGCGATGAACTGATAGTTGTTCGAGAACCGCTTGGTAGCAGTGAACTCGAGGGCACGGTAGTAACGACGAGCCGGACCGAAACAACCGATATTCGGGTCGTTGCAGGCCAGGTCTTCAGTCGTTGTGAAATTGCCGGTACCACGACGGCCCGGGTTGAACAGGAAGTAGTGGTCACCATCGTCGAACGAACCGTCTTCGATGACCTCATCCTGTGAACGATAGATACCACGGACGCCGAAAGTCATGTCACGCATTGAGCGCGGACTCCACTCGACACCAGCGGTAAGTTCATCAACCGTTTGCGGTTTGAGACCGGGATCAAACGGTGTTGCCGTGCCGCCGAGATTACCGAAGGCAGCGAGCACTACCGAGCCAGGCGCGCCGTTGACGCGGCTGACGTTCGAGTTAAAGTCGTTTTGAACCTCGTTGCCACCCGCGCGGACGTTGATGTCTAGCGGAATTGGTGTCTCGAGGAAACGAGCATAGTTCGCGAACAGCTTACTGTTGCCTTCACCCAGGAAATCCCAGCTGAAGCCAATGCGCGGCTGCGTGTTGCTGATGAAGTCGTTCAGGGTCAGGTAGGTGCCGCCACCAAGCGAATAAGCTTGCTGGAAGTCCCAACGGAGACCGAGGTTGACTTGAAGGTTACGAGTCGCTTTCCAATCTTCCTGAATGTAGAAGCTCTCGGTTCTCGTAGTCGTGAAATCACCGCCTGTATTGAGGCTGAAGTCACGTGCACGAACGACGTCGAGCAGCAGGAATGGATTGGTCGGGCTGATTGAAACCGCGCCAGTCACGGCCGTGGTAACGCCTGCAGGAGCCTGTCCAGCAGCGATCAGCAAGGCAACGTTCGCAGTACGCGAAGCGCTGGGGCAGGTGATCGTCGAGGTGGACGTACGGGCGCAGACTGCGAAACGATTCTCAATTCGGTTCGGCCCGGCCGGATGGTCTGGGTCGTTGAAATTGAGGTCGCCGCCGGTCGACAGCGTGTCGATGCGGTACTTGTTCTCGTTCCACTCAAAACCATACTTGAGTGTGTGCTTGCCCCAAATGTTCTGGAGGCGAGCTGCGAACTCAATGCGGTCACGGTCCTGATTGGACTTCAGACCAAAACCCTGACGGACGAAGTTACGCTGAACTGAACCACCGGTACCTTCGACGAACGCCAGACGCAAACCGTTGGAAAACACTGTCGTTTCAGTGACTGGCAGGATGCCGCCATTGCGGAGCACTGCGAAGCGGTCAGTAACGAGCGTTTCGTCGAGTTCCGGAAGGGTGTTCGCGCGCTGGAAGTGCAATCCGGCGGAGAACTCACCGATGAAGTTCGGGGTGAACGTTGAGTTCAAACGGAAGGCATAGTTCGAACCACCCGTTTGGGTCTCACCACGGAAGCTCGCTGGGTTAGCACCAAAACCGGAGAAACCAAACAGGTGACCTTCCTGCTTCGTGAAATCGCCGAAGGTGGAGAAGGTGAACTGATGGTTCTGGTTTGGATTCCAGGTCAACTTGCCGGCGTAGAACGGCGTGGTGATTTCGTTTTCGACTTCCTGCAGGAACGTCTGGGTCAGGAAGAAATTCTTACGTCGTTGCGGGTTGAACGCGCCAAAGAAGAAAAGCTTGTCTTTGACGATCGGTCCACCAATGTCAAAACCCGCGTCGAGCTCAGAGTAACCATTCGGGGCTGCGCCGGTAAAAGGAATAGCCTCTCCCTTAACCGAGCGGACCATGCCTTCAGTTACGAAGTAGGCAAACGCATCACCGTGAAACTCGTTCGTTCCGCTCTTGGTGATAACGTTGAACACGCCGCCGGTCGACTTGCCGATATCGGCGCCGTAAGCACCGGTCTTGATCTCGAGCTCTTGCACAAACTCGAACGGCAGGTTCGCGCCTGATCCGCCAAACGCCGGGTCAGTAACCGAAACGCCATCGAGGATGTAGTTGTTCTCAGGACCGGAAGAGCCGGCGACCGAGGGATCGCGCTCGCGGCCTGATGAATCACGAAGACCCGAACGGGTAACGGTCGGGGCGATCGTGTAAAGGGACTGAACGGTGCGTTGGGTCGGGAAGTTTGAGAACTGCTCAGTGGAAACGTTCGTGCCAGTGGTGTTCTGAGTCACGTCGATTCCGGCTCCCGCACCAGCCGTTACAGTAACTGTTTCAGTCGCGCCCTGGGGACGGAGCTGAATCGCCATTGATGACGTCTTCGAAAGATTGACGGGGACGTTAGCTTGCTCAAATTTTGCAAAGCCTTTTTCCGCTTCGATTGAGACGGTGTACTGACCGGGCTCAACGTTGCTGATGCGGAAAAACCCTTCATCGTTGGTGGTAGCGGTTATTGAACGTCCTCCCTGGCGAGTCGCAGTCACGGTAACACCCGGAACCGCGGCGCCGGTGGGATCAGTCACCGTACCGTCAATTGACCCTGTCGTCGTTGTCTGAGCGAACACGCTGCCAGCAAACAGCGCGAAACTCATGAGCAACGCGGACAGGGCAAAAAATCTAAAAACATTCTTCATCTTCTGCTTTCCTTTCTTGAACTAGAAAAGATGCTGCCCCCTCCTGTGTTAAAAAGACCCTTTTTATTGTTGCAGCATCAATGAATTCGAAACGAGCGGCTTAAAAGAGGCGTCGTCCGGGGCCGTTTTGGCAATTGCCATGCCCATATCGCCATTTTGGCGTTTCCCTAAATATTTGGAGACTTGACCAAGAGGCCGAAGTAACCCGTCCGACCGGCTAAATCCAAAAAAATGGGAATATCCAGAAATCTCAACCGGACTGGCGGGACGCGTCAAGAAGGTTTAACCACGGATTTTCACGGATAAATGCGGATCAGATCCGCGTTTTCATCCGTGAAAATCTGTGGTTAAAAGTGAATAAGTTGTTTGCCTTCGGATGGATTTGCGGTTATTAAAACTTCCGTATGGCTGAACGAATCTATCGCGATCCCGTTCACAACATCATCCGTCTCCAAACCGATTCTGATGAAGGCGAGTTGATGATGCGATTGATCGATGCTGCGGAGTTTCAGCGATTACGTCGCATCAAACAACTCGGTCTTGGTCTATATACCTATCAGGGCGCGGAACACTCTCGCTTCACTCATTCGCTCGGCGCGTTTCATCTCATGACGCGTGTGCTCGATCGATTAGGTGAAACTTACGCGATCGATCATGGCGATCGAGTTGCCGCGCGTGCTGCTGCATTGCTGCACGACATCGGACACGGATCGTTCTCACACGTGATGGAGAAGGTGCTCAACTTCCATCACGAACGATGGACCGTCCAGGTGATCATGGACCAGCAATCTGAAATCGGCGAACTACTCCGATCGCACTCTCCTGACCTGCCGCAAAAAGTGGCGTCAGTCATCGAGGGAAAGTTTCAACCATCCGCGCTGGCCCAACTCGTTTCGTCGCAGCTCGACGTAGATCGCATGGACTACTTACTGCGCGACTCGTTGATGACCGGGGCGAAGTATGGAATCTACGATCTCGAGTGGATCATCAACGCGCTCGCGATCGACGAAGCGGAAGATCGAGTTTACGTGCAGGCGCGCGGTGTGTATGCAGTCGAGGAATACCTCCAAGCGCGCTACTACATGTTTCGACAAGTTTACTTTCATCGAACACTTCGCTCCGCTGAAGCAGTGTTGCGTTCGATCATTCGACGTGCGTTGCAGTTGCTAGATGAAGGCAAAGAGGTCTGGCACGCGACGGGCACTGCATTTGAAAAGATCCTGCGGCGTGAAGTTTTATCGATCAGCGAACACATGCAGGTGGACGATTCGGATTTCGTTTTTCACATCAAGCAGTGGCAGCGCTCTGACGACGCTATCCTGAGCGATCTGAGCAGGCGGTTTATTGCGCGACGCTTGTTCAAGGCAGTCGATCTGGATATGCCTCGCGAGCAACAGGCTGAGTTTCTGGTGAATGCGAGACAGGCAATCGCGCAGGCCGGCTTCGATCCGGATTTCTATTTCATCGAGGACCGCGCGAGTGACGTGCCCTATTACAGCTACTACGAAACCGAGAAGGCTGAACCCAAAACACATATCTACGTGGAAAGCGGATATGCAACCCCGCGCATTCGTGAGATCAGTGAAGTGAGTGATGTCGTGCGCGGGCTGCAACACGCTTACGAACTTCATCGCGTGTGTTTCCCCGCGGAAGTAAAGAACGAAGTGTACGAACTCTATCATCGCGGCAGCCATAAGGAACTTGCCACGGATCTAAGCAGATGAATACTGCTCGGCGTTGGGTCTTCACGATAGCTCTGGCGGCGTTTCTCGCCGCAACGTGCAATGCCCAGCAACCAATTGTTGCCGTGCTGGATCTTGGCGCGACACCGATTGCGAACAAGGCCGCGGAAACGCTGCGAAGCAGATTTCGTTCGAGCGGCGAGGTGCGGATAGCAGATGCGGATCTGAGTCGTGCTGCCGCAAAAGGCATCGGTTACGCGGGCTCGCTCAATCTCTCGGTCAACGAAGCACGCGATCTGGGCGCGGCGCTGGCTACAGAGTTCTATCTAATCGGAGATGCGCAGACTCTGCGCCGCTCGTCGTTTCAGTCGCCGGTTTATTACGAGTCGTACTGCTCGATCTTTTTGGTGAGTACGCGCAGTGGTCGTCTACTTTTATGGGACCGTCCCAGCTTTGAAGACAAAGACGCGGCCACCGCTGAAGCTCAACTTTTGCAGCGACTCTCAAGCGGAGATTTAGGGCAACGTTTGATCTCGGCCCTTCGCAAAACGTTCGAAGCAGAACGAATTGAAAGAGCAACGATAAACACAGCAGCTGAGGCGGTGATCGAAGAAGCACCTGACGACGAAAAGGCGGCAGAAGTCCAGGGCATACGATTGCCACGACCTTATCAACGGCGGCGACCCGACTATCCGGAAACTGCGGCCCGTGCCGAAGCAGAGGCTACCGTTGACGTCGTTGTCGATGTAGGATCCGACGGCGAAGTTGGTGAGATACAAGTTGTTCGTTGGGCTGGATTCGGTTTAGATGAAACAACTGTCGCGACTGTTCGTAAATTGCATTTCTTCCCGGCAATGAAGAACGGAACCGCGGTACCGATGCGCGTCATGCTGCGCTATAACTTTCGTAAGCCCCCGAGGTAAAAATGGGAAGAAGCATCACCACCAGAATCCTCCGGATTTTTGTTCTTAGTCTCGCGTTATTTGCGGTTGCGTTTTCACCGTTCAACTCGCGCGCAGCGCTTGATGATTCGTCGCTGGTTTCCACCGGCACGATTGAAGGACGTCTCGCGGTCTTTGACGACGTTTGGGAAACGATTCAGGAACGTTACTACGATCCGAAATTTCATGGCGTCGACTGGCTGGCGAAACGCACGCCCTTCCGTGCGGCTGCTGGGCGCGCGCGAGGGGCCAACGAACTCTACGACGTGTTGCGACAGATGATCGCTTCACTCAAAGATGCGCACACGCGAGTCTATTCACCTGAGGAGAAGTTTGACTGGTGGAACCCGCGCTTTGTGACTGTCGGTGTAACAACTCGAGAAGTCGAAGGCATTCCTACCGTAATTCAAGTCGAACCCGGATCTGCCGCTGCAAAGACAGACATTCGACCGGGAGACGCGATCGTCAGTATTGACGGCCTTCCAGTGGCAGAATTCGTCACGCAACGTTTGAAGGCTTCGGGTCTCAGTCACGACAGCGTCGCGCGTTATCGTGCGATTGCGACGCTCTTCGATGGGCCAGCCGGCACCTCCGTGAAGGTCCGCTGGTCCACACGTGGAGGAAAGCATAAGACGGTGATGTTGCAGCGTTACTGGAACCAGCGTCATCTCGGTTTCAGCAACCAACGCAAAGGCAAGACTGCGATTCTACGGCTCGATGCGTTCACCCAGAGCGTAGCGCTGGAGTTTTCCAAGTCGCTGCCGGAAGTGCTGGACGGAGCTGAAAGCATCATTCTCGATCTGCGATCAAACGGCGGCGGCGACGCTGAGGCGATGGCTGATATCGCTTCGCTCTTCCTCGAAGACGGCATCAACCTCGGCAAATTCGCCGATCGATCCGGTGCTTCATTCGAACTGCAAACTTTTTCAAAACGGCTCTGGCGCACGCCGCGTTTGTCGGTCATTAAACTCCCGCTCGTCGTGCTGACGAGTGAAAGCACTTCGAGCGCCGCCGAAATACTCGTTGCCGCCTTGCAAAACCAGCGTCGCGCGCGGGTGATAGGTACTGTCACCTGTGGTTGTGTGCTGGCAATCAGAAGCAGACACGCGCTGCCCGACGGTGGCGTGCTTGATGTCAGTGAGTTTGACTATCGCACCGCTGCCGGTGTCAGACTCGAAGGCGTCGGCGTCAAACCGGATGAGGTATCGACGCCCAAACGCAACGATATCTACTCACGTCGCGACGCGGCGCTCGAGACCGCAAAAGAAGTCTTCTCGCGCAAGAGCGCCAAGGTGCACAGCGCGGATACGAATTGAGATCTGATGCTCTACCTGTCGCAAGTTTTAGGTCGGCCGATACGCGACCTCGAAGGCTTACGTGTCGCCACCATCAAGGATGTAATCGTGCGCCTTGGCGCAGACGATCATCCTCCGGTGACGGGCTTCGTCGCGCGTTATCGCCGCCGTGATTTCTTCCTGTCAAGATGGCGCGTCACTGAACTCAACCAGCACGGCGTACGCCTGAATTCCGACATCCTCGACCTCAGACCGTTTGTGCGTCGCGAAAGCGAGGTATTGCTCGCGCGCGATGTACTCGACAAACAACTGATCGACGTTGACGGCAAGCGCGTCGTTCGCGTCAACGACGTGCAGATCATCGAAGCCGCGGGCGACTGGCGCGTCACCGGAGCTGACGTGAGTTTGCAGGGGCTCTGGCGACGACTCGCGCCGGCTGGATTTCTCAGTACGAAGAAACCGGTCGAAGTGCTCGACTGGGCCGACGTTGGATATCTCGCCACTGATGCAGCAACGGTTCAATTGAAATCGTCGAGCGATAAACTCGCGCGGCTCCATCCGGTTGAGATCGCGCGTCTCGCGGAAGCTCTGTCTTATCACCATGGATCGGAGGTGGTTGAATCACTCGACGATGAAACCGCCGCCGAGACGCTCGAAGAGATGCCCGCCGAACGGCAGGCAAAGATTCTCGCTGACATGGACGAAGAGCGCGCCGCCGACATTCTCGAGTGGATGTCGCCCGATGAAGCGGCCGACGTGCTGGGCGATCTGCCGGAAGAGAAAGCCGAAGAGTTGCTCGGATTGATGGAACACGACGAGCAGGCGGACGTCGTGGAGTTGCTTCCTTATGAAGACGACACGGCGGGCGGTTTGATGACCACGGAGTTTGTCACCCTTCCACGCGCGATCACTGTTGGCGAGGCGCTTGCACGTCTGCGCGAGATGGCAGAAACGCCGAACATGATCTACTACCTGTACGTCGTCGAGACTGAGAACTCGTGGAAGTTGTTAGGCGTGATAGCACTGCGCGGTTTGATACTGGCGGATCCGTCGATGCCGCTCGAAGACATGATGCGCACGGAATTTCAGCAGGCCGATCCCGACGAGCCGGCGCGTGACGTGGCGCAACGAATCGCGGAGTACAATCTCCTCGCGCTTCCCGTCGTTGATGAAGCAGGAGATATACTCGGCATCATCACCGTAGACGACGCGATGGAGATCCTGTTGCCGAAAGACTGGCGCCTGCGTCTCCCGCGTTTATTCGGCTAGGAGCAATTTGAACCACAAAGACACAAAGGCACAAAGTTTTTACTTCATTTTGTGTCTTCGTGTCTTAGTGGTTAAAAGAGGACTATCGTGAAGGACGGAGAACCTCCAAGTGGCAGAACCACGAGCAGCAGTTCGAGCTGCCGGACGGCGCTTAATGCGTCGTGGCGCTCAAGGCGTGCGCAGTACAGTCGCGCGCCGCAAACGGCTGCTCGCGTATGTGGCCATCCTCGGGCCGGGAATGATCACTGCCAATGCCGGCAATGACGCCGGTGGCATAGCAACCTTCGCTTCCGTCGGCGCTGACTTCGGTTATTCACTCCTCTGGATCCTCATCCCAATCATGATCAGCCTCGGTATCGTCCAGGAGATGTGTGCGCGCATGGGCGCCGTCACCGGCAAGGGACTGGCCGATCTGATTCGCGAACGTTTCGGCGTGCGCTGGACGGCGCTGATCATGCTCGCGTTGTTGGTAGCCAACGCGGGCGTGACCGTTTCGGAATTCGTCGGCATCGCAGCGGCAACAGAACTGTTCCACATCCCACGCTATTTTTCGGTGCCGCTGGCGGCGCTCATGATCTGGTTTCTCGTCGTAAATGGTTCGTACAAGAGAGTCGAGCGGGCGTTTCTGCTGATGTCGCTCGTCTTTCTCGGTTACATCATTTCAGCGTTTTTGTCGCGCCCTGACTGGAGCGCAGTTGCGGTCGGCCTGGTCAAACCGGAGTTTCGACTTGAGCACGCATTTCTCTTCACTATCGTCGCCGTAGTCGGAACAACTATCTCGCCATACATGCAGGTTTACGTACAGTCGTCAGTAGTTGAAAAAGGCGTGACCGCGGACGACTACTCGAAAACAAAGACCGACGTCTGGGTGGGAACCGTCTTCGCGATCCTGATCGTCTTCTTCATCATCATCTCGACCGCATCGACGCTGCACAAGGCTGGTATTCAAATCTCGACGGCGGAAGAGGCAGCTCAGGCGTTGCGGCCGCTCGCGGGCAGATACGCGGAAACGCTCTTTGGTATCGGACTCTTTGGCGCGTCGATGCTGGCTGCGGCAGTCTTGCCATTGGCAACGGCTTACTCGATTAGCGAGGCGCTGGGTTTTGAGAAAGGTGTATCGCGAAGCTTCCGGGAGGCGCCGATCTTTCTGGGAGTGTTTACGTTTCTTATCGCCGTGGGGGCTGCGATTGCCATCGTGCCGAACCTGCCGCTGTTTCGAGTGTTGCTCGTGACGCAGGTCATCAACGGCTTGCTACTTCCGATCGTGCTGTTTGCTGTCCTACGCCTGGTCAACGATCGCGAGCTGATGGGCCGGCATGTCAATGGACGACTCTACAATATAGCCGCGTGGCTGACGGCGATCGTCGTCACCGCTTTATCACTGCTCTATATCATCAGCACTATAGTGACCGATTCACAGCGATAATCCGTGGATAAATTGAGGATTTGGTGATAAAAGGTTCCCGGTGAGTCGTTCCCGTTTCACTAACAAGTTCGTTTTATTCCTGGTCGTGTCGGCAATCGCGTTGCTGGCGACCTATGTCTTCTGGTCGTTCGCTGGCGAGATCGAGGCCCTCCTCGTACGACGGATGGGACCGGACGCATCGCCTGCACCGGGAACGATCGTCAGCGCCCTAAAGCTGATTCTCGTCGGCATACTCGGTTATCTTTTTGTTCGCGCACTCAATTCGTTCTTTTTCGCACTCGCGTTTCGACTGAAGCGGATCGATGCACCCACGCTCATCCGCAACATCTTCACGATCGTCGCATTCACGCTCTTCTTTCTCATCGCGTTTTCGCTTCTGTTTCCGCGGGTCAATCTCGGCGCACTATTCACCACCTCGGCAATCTTCGGCGTCATTCTCGGTCTTGCGTTGCAGGACACACTCGGAAACTTCTTTGCCGGAATCTCTCTGCAAGCCGATCGCCCGTTCCAGGTGGGCGACGTAATAACTGTCGGCGCGCAGAGACAGGCGGGTGTGGTCGAAGAGATCAGTTGGCGTGCAATAAAGATTCGAACGTTTACGAACCACGTAGTGCTAATAGCCAATAGCACCGCTGCGAGAGAACCGATTGAGGTTTGCCCACGCGGAAATCTGAACGCGCGACTGGTGATGTTTAATACGCTCTACACCGATTCGCCCGCGAAGACGATCCATGTGGTGCGTGAAGCCGTGCGTGAAGCTGAGAATGTCTCACCGAAGGTCACGCCGATAGTCAGAATCAGAAATTTCGGCGACAGCAGCGTTGATTACGAAGTGAAATACTGGCTGGAAGACTACGCCAAGTTCAACGACACCGACGCGCTCGTGCGACAGAGAATCTGGTATGCGTTCCGGCGTGCGGGACTGAACTTCGCCTTCCCGACGCGCACGCTTCACGTCGAGCGTCGCACCAGTGCAGAGATAGCGGATCGTGATGGTGGAGCAATCGCAGAGAGACTTTCCGCAGTCGATATCTTCGCACCGCTGTCGGCCGACGAAACCACCATGCTGGCCCAGGCGGCTGTCAGGCACGTGTTCGCGCCCGGAGAGACCGTGATCCACGCCGGCGACGAAGGCTCATCGATGTTTGTCGTCCACAACGGAAAGGTCGCGGTCCAGGTAAGCGAGAACGGCCGGCCGAGGACTGTAGCGACTCTGAACGAAGGCGACTTCTTCGGCGAGATGGCGTTGTTCACAGGGCAGCCCAGGACCGCGAATGTACTGGCACTCGAAGAGACCGAAGTGCTTGAGATCGGGCACGCGGCCATGAAACGGGTGTTCGACACCAACCCCGATCTCGTCGAATCCTTGAGCTTTATCATGGCCGAGCGCCGCCAGGGCCTGGCTTCCCAGTCTGATTTACCGGCAACCCACTCCGATTCCTCCGGCGGCATGCTGTCGGCGATCAAGCGGTTCTTCGGGCTACATCAGTAGCGCTCTAATATATAGAAGGAGATACTCGCGCAAAGGCGCAAAGACGCAAAGTTCCGACCTCCGGCAACCCCGGAGGGTCAGAACTTTGCGTCTTTGCGCCTTTGCGCGAGTAGGTTTTCCTCCGTTTTTACGTCCCTTCTTGAGACTTGACAGACACGCACTCAATCTTTATTATGCGTTCACGCTCAGCTACCTGAGCAACCTACAAGGCATAAGGAGGAAAAGACAAACCATGACCATTGTTCGCTACGACCCGTTCCGCGATCTGCGGACCTTACAGGAAGAAGTAAATCGCTTGTTCTCCACCAATCTAACCCGTGCCTTCGGTGATGAGGGCATTGGCCGCGGGGCCTGGGCGCCCAGCGTAGACATCTATGAGAACAAGGACCAAATCGTACTCGAGGCCGAACTGCCTGGAATGAAGCAGGACGAGTTTGACCTCTCAATCGAGAACAATGTCATTACCCTGCGTGGTGAGCGAAAGTTTGAGAAAGCCGACGAGACTGACAACTACCACCGCGTGGAGCGTTCATACGGCGCTTTCACCCGTTCATTCACTCTGCCGCAAACAGTTTCCGCTGAGGGAGCAACGGCCGAGTACAACAACGGTGTGTTGCGCGTGACATTGCCGAAGCGAGAGGAAACCAAGGCCAGGCGCATCCAGATCTCCGGCACTGAGGCCGGCGCCTCGCCCAAGACAATCGACACTACCGCCGATACCGGAAGAGCAAAGGAAGCCACTGGCGGCCGATAAAGCTTCAAGGTTTGGCGAAAACAGGATCCACAGATTACGCAGATTTCACCATACGATCATGGTTAATTTAATCTGCGTAATCTGCGGATGGGTTTTAAAGATATGCGTCTAGACAAATTCACACTACGAGGGCAGGAAGCAATCCAATCCGCCATCGAGTTGGCGGAAAGGAACCAGCACCAACAGGTTGAACCGGAGCACCTGCTTGCAGCGATGCTCGAACAACCTGAAGGTATCGTTAGACCAATCCTCGGCAAGCTCGGCGCCAACGTTGCCGTCGTTCTTAACGACTTGCAGGCAGCGGTGGCACGCTTTCCGCGCGTGCAAGGTGGTCAGCAGTATTTCAGTTCGCGGTTGAGTCAGGTCTTTACGGCCTCGCAGAAGCAGGCCGATCAAATGCACGACGAGTTTATCTCGACGGAGCATCTGCTGCTTGCGATTGCCGAAGAGAAGGACGGCGAGGCGGGAAAGATCTTACGGCAGCACGGAGTCGTCAAAGATGATCTGCTCAAAGTGATCGAGCAGATGCGCGGCGGTTCGCGCATAACCGATCAGAATGCCGAGCAGAACTACCAGGCACTTTCGAAGTACGCCCGCGATTTAACGGAGCTTGCACGCAAAGGAAAACTCGATCCTGTCATCGGCCGCGACGACGAGATTCGTCGCACCATCCAGGTTCTCTCACGCAGAACGAAAAACAATCCGGTGCTGATCGGCGAGCCCGGCGTGGGTAAGACCGCGATCGTCGAGGGCCTCGCCCAACGAATCATTTCGGGAGACATTCCGGAAACACTGCGTAACAAGCGACTCGTCGGACTCGATCTCGGCGCGATGCTCGCCGGTGCGAAGTACCGCGGTGAGTTTGAAGATCGACTCAAAGCCGTCTTGAAAGAGATCGAAAACGCGCAGGGTCAAATCATTCTCTTCATCGACGAACTTCACACACTCGTCGGCGCAGGCGCATCTGAAGGCGCTATCGATGCTTCGAACATGTTGAAGCCCGCGCTCGCCCGTGGTGAACTCCGCTGCGTGGGTGCAACCACGCTGAACGAGTACAAGAAGTACATCGAAAAAGACGCGGCGCTCGAACGCCGCTTCCAACAGGTCTACGTTGGTGAACCAACTGTTGAGGATACGATCGCGATCCTGCGTGGACTAAAGGAACGTTACGAGGTCCATCACGGCGTTCGTATCAAAGACTCGGCAATCGTCGCCGCCGCGACACTCTCGAATCGCTACATCACCGATAGATTCCTGCCGGACAAGGCCATCGATCTGATCGACGAAGCCGCTTCGCGACTCCGCATCGAGATCGATTCCCTGCCCCAGGAGATCGATCAGTTGGAACGTGAAATCATCCAGCTCGAGATCGAGCGGCAGGCACTGCAACGAGAAGAAGATGAGAAGTCGAAGGCTCGTTTGAAAGAGATCGAACAGCGCATCGCTGACCTTAAAGAAACTTCTTCGGGCATGAAAGCGAAGTGGCAGTCAGAGAAAGAAGCGATCGATCACATGCGGACTGCCAAGGCCGAACTCGAGCAACTGCGCCTTCAGCTCGATCAAGCTCGCAATGCCGGCGAGTTGGCACGCGCTTCCGAAATCCAGTACGGCAAGATTCCGGAGCTGGAACAGAAGCTGAAAGTCGAACAGGACAAGCTCGCCGGATTTCAACAAGACGGCGTGATGTTGAAAGAGGAAGTTGACGAAGAGGACGTTGCGGAAGTCGTCGCCAAGTGGACCGGGATTCCGGTTTCGCGAATGCTCGAAGGCGAGATGCAGAAACTGGTGACGATGGAAAGCCGCCTTGGCTTCCGCGTGATTGGTCAGGAAGAAGCTCTTGCTGCTGTTGCGAACGCGGTCAGACGTGCGCGCGCCGGTTTGCAGGATCCGAATCGTCCGATCGGTTCGTTCATCTTTCTTGGTCCAACCGGTGTCGGTAAGACTGAAACCGCACGTGCGCTCGCGGAATTCATGTTCGACGACGAGCGGGCGATGATCCGCCTCGACATGTCGGAGTACATGGAGAAGCACGCAGTCGCACGGATGATCGGCGCCCCTCCGGGCTACGTCGGTTATGAGGAAGGCGGACAACTGACGGAAGCAGTCCGGCGCCGTCCCTACTCAGTCGTGCTCTTTGACGAGATTGAAAAGGCGCACACGGATGTTTTCAACGTGCTGCTTCAGATTCTCGACGATGGCCGGTTGACGGATTCCAAGGGTCGCACCGTCGATTTCAAGAACACCGTTTTGATCATGACGTCAAACCTCGGCTCGCGTGAGATTCAGGCGGCTGAAGGAGACGAGAAACAGGTCCGTGAAGCGGTGCTTCAGGAGTTGCGTCTGAGTTTCAAACCAGAGTTTTTGAATCGCGTGGATGATGTAGTGATTTTCCACCAGCTCTCGCGCGATCAGATTGGCAAGATTATCGAGGTCCAACTCGAACGCTTGACGAAAATGCTGAGCGACCGAAGCGTGAATCTGGTGCTGGAGCCTTCCGCAAAGGAACTGTTGATGCGCGAAGGTTACGACCCGACTTACGGCGCTCGACCTCTGAAGCGTGCAATTCAGTCGCTCATTCAGAACCCGCTCGCAGTAAAACTGCTTCAGGGCGAGATTCTGCCGGGACAAACCGTCAGGGTTTCGGCGAATGGCGACACGATGGAGTTTAAGACTGACGCGGCGTTTGCGACCGCGTAAGCAATCACTAGCGGAGAGGAAACGATGTCACAACAGTGGAATCCTTTGCAGGACCTGATGGTGTTGCAGGATCGAATGAACAGACTTTTTGAGGACGCTACGCAGAGACGTACCGAAAGAGGATCGGGAGACGAGTTTGAACGCGCTGACTGGACTCCCGCGGCAGACATTTACGAGACTGAATCGGGCTACATCGTCGCGATGGACTTGCCCGGCATCGATCGCGAGGCGCTCGAGATCGACGTTGACGACAACCGTTTGGTCGTAAAAGGCACGCGCGCGATTTCCGAATCGAAGCAGCATCGTACCGAAAGACCGCGCGGAAAGTTTGTGCGCAGCTTCAGTGTTCCGGCGTCAGTCGATCAGGGAAAGATCGGGGCTGAGTACAAAGACGGTGTTTTGCAGATTCGATTGCCGAAACGAACCGAACAAAAGCCGAAAAAGATTGATATCAAGATTTCATAAGTTCAGAGTTCAGCCTTTAGGCTGCTGCTTTCGCACAAACAAGCTAAAGCTTGAACTCTGAACAAAGGAACGGATGATGGAGAAAGAAAACGAACTCAGGGTGACGGATCGTCGTCGCATTTATCTCGACAACGAAGGGACTGAACGCGCAAACGAGGAAGCCGAACGTCCTAATCTCAAACCAACGTACGTCGAAGAACTCGAGCAGCGAACCAAAGCAGCGGAAAGACAGGTGCAGGAGGTCCAGGCGCGTTTCGATCAACTACGACAACAATTGCAGCGTGAGACGGATGAGACCAGACAGCGGTTGAATCGATCGGCTGATGAGCGTGCTGTTAATGAAAAGGCAAAATTCCTCGCGACGCTGCTGCCCGTGATGGACAATTTGCTCCGCGCGATCGACGCTGCTGCGGAAAATGCGCCACGCGAAGCGATTCTGGAAGGTATTCGCGGCATAGCGACGAGCTTCCAGGGAGCGTTGAGTGACGCCGGCGTGGAGCCGATTGTGTCTGTCGGCGAGCAGTTTGATCCGGAGTTGCATGAAGCTGTCGACATGGGAGAGACCACCGGCGACATGGACGGAAAAGTAATTGAGGAATATAGTCGCGGTTTCCGTCTGGGCGATCGCTTGCTGCGACCCGCGCGCGTTAAGGTCGGACGCGCCGTTGAGCACGCCAGAGAAGCGACTGAGTAACAAAAACAGTTCTGCATATCATTCTCATTAAGGAGAGACGAGAGTGCCCGCTAAAGAGTTGAAGTTTAGAGAAGAAGCGCGCAATGCGATGCTTCAGGGCGTGGATGTTCTTGCGAACGCGGTCCGCGTAACCCTGGGTCCAAAGGGCCGTAACGTGGTTTTAGGCAAGAAGTTCGGTTCGCCGGTGATCACTAAAGACGGCGTCACCGTCGCGAAGGAGATCGAGCTCAAAAACAAGTACGAAAACATGGGCGCGCAGATGGTTCGCGAGGTCGCTGTGAAGACCAACGACAAGGCCGGCGACGGCACCACCACGGCAACAGTTCTCGCGCAGGCGATTTTCCGGGAAGGTGTAAAGAACGTTGCTGCGGGCGCCAATCCGATGTCGTTGCAGCGCGGCATTCAGTTAGCGACAGAACAAGTGGTTGCCGAACTCGAACGGATGTCGAAAAAGATCAAGAGCAAGGAAGAGCTGACTAACGTCGCCACCGTCTCAGCAAACAACGATCGTCATATCGGCGAGCTGATTTCCGAAGCGATGGACAGAGTTGGCAAAGATGGCGTCGTAACGGTTGAAGAGTCGAAGACTCTGCAAACTGAGCTCGACATCGTCGAGGGAATGCAATTCGATCGAGGCTACTCCTCGCCTTACTTCGTGACCAATCCGGATCGCATGGAAGCGATTCTCGACGAGCCATACATTTTGCTTTACGAGAAGAAGATCGCTGCGATGCGTGATCTGTTGCCGTTGCTGGAACAGACCGCAGGCGCCGGACGTGCGTTGTTAATCATCGCCGAAGACATCGAGGGCGACGCACTCGCGACGCTCGTGGTCAATCGATTACGCGGAACGATCAAAGTGTGCGCAGTAAAAGCCCCGGCATTTGGGGATCGTCGCAAGGCGATACTCGAAGATCTCGCGACCCTGACTGGCGGAAAAGTTATCACTGAAGATCTCGGCATCAAGTTGGAGAAAGTGAAGCTCGAGGATCTCGGAACGGCGAAGCGTGTGATCGTCGATAAAGAAAACACGACCATCGTCGAAGGCGGCGGCGACAGCAAAGCGATTCAGGGCCGAGTGGCAACGATTCGTAGACAGATCGAGGAAACAACGTCTGATTACGATCGCGAAAAACTTCAGGAGCGATTGGCGAAACTTGCCGGCGGTGTGGCTGTCGTCAGAGTCGGCGCGCCGACCGAGACGGCAATGAAAGAGATCAAGATGCGCGTAGAAGATGCGTTGAATGCAACGAAGGCTGCGGCGCAGGAAGGGATCGTAGTTGGAGGCGGGCTGGCACTTTTGCGAGCTTCAAAAGTCCTCGATAACCACGATTCTGATGATCCGGATATTCGCACGGGCGTGAAAATCGTTCGGCGTGCATTGCAGGAACCGATTCGACGCATTGCTGAAAATGCCGGCGTCGAGGGTGCGGTGGTTGTGGGTGAAGCCGAATCGCTCAAGGGAAACAGGGGTTTCAATGCTCTTACTGGTGAGTTTGAGGATCTGGCCGCGGCGGGAATCATCGATCCCACGAAAGTTGTACGCACTGCGTTGCAGAACGCCGCATCCATCTCAGGATTATTACTGACTACGGAGGCGGCAGTTTGTGAACTTCCTGAGCCCAAGAAAGGCGGCCCGCCGATGCCAGGCGGCGACGACTACGATTATTAGCCACAAAAAGGCACAAAAAGCACACAGACTGATTCACAAATTTGAATCTCTGTATTCTTTCACGGCCAGAAATTTGCAGGAGAGGGCGCGCCGGGATTGTTATTGCATTGAAACGCAACGGCGCTTATGCTGACAACATCCAAGTCGCGCTACTTGGGTTTCGAGTCTAGTTGTTTGAAAGTTGAGCGTTACCGTCACACTGCAGTGATCGAATGACGTGGGGCGGTCGTAAATGAAACATGGTTGATTTAGGTTCATATAAAGACAAATTTGGCGATAGCGGCCAGCGCATCTTGGAGCATGCGTTGAACGAGTCGCGCCGGCGTGATCAGAACTTCGTCTCAGTGGAGCATATCCTCCAGGCCTTAACTGTCGAGGAGCCTGATATGTTCAACTCTGCGATGCGGGAGTTATCGCTTGACCCTGTCGTGGTCAAGATGGCCATCGAGAAACGATTGAGTAGCAGCCGGCAGCAGCATGTCGGCAAAGGATTTCGCATCGGTCCTGATACGACCGACCTTTTCAAACGCGCAATGGAGCGCGCCAGAACCCAGGGTCGCAAAACAATCGAAGCTACAGATATCTTTGAAGCATTAAGCAATCATGACAGTCTGTTTATCGACGTATTAAGAACCATGGGGGCAAGCCCGGAAGCAGTCGTTGAAAACGTTCGGGCCCAGGTGCAAAAACGGGAACTGGAAGAGGAACACAACCGCAAGAAGTTTGAGCTTCCGCCTTATTTGAAACACTTCGGAGTTTCGCTCAATCGCCTGGCTCGCGCCGATAAGATTCCACCAACCATCGGACGCGAAAAAGAGATTCAACAAATCATCGAGATCCTCTGCCATCGTGAGCGTGCAAACTCACCGATGTTGGTTGGAGAACCGGGTGTCGGCAAAACTGCCGTCATCGAGGGACTCGCGCGCCTGATCGAGTTGGAACCGGAAAAAGTTCCGGCACGTCTGCGTGCATCGCACATCGTGCAGTTGCAGATGGGCGGCATAGTTGCCGGAACCATGCTGCGAGGCATGTTCGAAGAGCGAATCAAAGGCATCATCGACGAAGTTAAAGAACGCGATAACCTGATTCTCTTCATCGATGAGGCACACACCATCATCGGCGCAGGCGCGGCGCTCGGAACTTCTTCCGACGCAGCCAACATGTTCAAGTCAGCGCTTGCACGCGGCGAGATGCGCATTATCGGCGCCACCACTCTTTCGGAATACAAAGAGTACATCGCCGACGATGAAGCACTTGCGCGACGTTTCCGCATGGTGAAAGTAGTCGAGCCATCGATCAACGAAACCCGGGAGATTCTCCTTGGACTTCGTCCGCGGCTGGAGCGGAACTACTCCGTCAAGATCTCCGACGACGCCATCAATATCGCACTCGAGATGGCGCCCAAGTACATCCGAAATCTTCACCTGCCTGACAAAGCCATCGGTTGGCTCGACACGGCCGCTGTGAAGGTTGAGATCAACGAACCACAGAAAATGGTAGTGACACCCGAGCACGTCATCGACGTCATCTCGCAGGAATCGCGAATTCCGCGCGACATGATCTTTCGCGACACGAGCGATCGCTTTGCGATGACCGAGGCGATGCTGGGCCGTCGCGTGATCGGGCAGAAAGAAGCTATCAGAGCAGTTGCGCAGCGTTTGCGGTTGAACAAAGGTCCACTGAAAGAGTCGCACTACAAACCCGACGGTGTGCTGCTGTTTCTTGGTCCAACGGGCGTGGGCAAGACCGAGTTGGCGAAAGCTGTAGCGGAGTTCATGTTCGGCGACGAAGAGAAGATGGTTCGCATCGATATGTCCGAGTACAGCGACGGCACGGTCAGTATCGAAAAACTGATCGGTATGCCACGTGGCATCGTCGGTTCTGAACGCGGCGGCATTCTGACGGAGCAACTCCGAGAAAATCCGTACACGGTGCTCCTGCTGGATGAGGTCGAGAAAGCGTCGCCTTACTTGATGAACCTGTTCTTGCAGGCGTTTGATGAGGGCTGGCTGACTGATGGACGCGGTAAGAAGGTTTATCTCTCAGACGCGATCATCATCATGACTTCGAACCTGGGTTCCGAGAACTTCAAGAAGTTTGAGAAGCCTTTGGGCTTTGGAACCAAGACGGCGTCAGACTTCCGCGCCGTGAAGAATGAAGTGATGAAGGCATCCGAGCAGCGTTTCTCGCCGGAGTTTCGTAATCGTATCGACGAGATCGTGGTGTTCTCGCCGCTGACGATGGATGAAGTGCGGCAGATCGCGCGGCTCTATCTCGAGAAACTCCGCCGGCAGATGGAGCGGCAAGGAAAGCTGGTCGATGTTACTGAAGCGGCTGTAAACCTGCTCACCGAGAATGGTTTCAATACCGCTTACGGCGCGCGCTTCCTGAAGCGGCACATCGACGAGAAAGTTAAGCTTCCGATTACGGGTTTGTGGAAGACTTCTTCGCGGTTCCGAGTTGATGTTGAGAATGGCGAAGTCGTAGTGAAGCCTGATGGCGGTCCGAAACCCGAATTCAATTAACACGGATTCTCACGGATGAATACGGATCAGTGTTCATCCGTGTAAATTTGTGGTCAAATTTCTTCATGATTAGAGCCTTAGTACTGTGTCTGTTCCTCTGTGTCACTGTTAGTGCCCAATCCTCTGTTGACGAGAAGTCGCAGCAGATCATGGATAAGGCAGTCGAAGCGCTTGGTGGTCCGAGTTATCTCAACGTGCAGACTGTGGTCGGCAAGGGCTTTTACACCACCTACCGCGACGGTGTCTCACAGATTCCCGCTAAATTTCTCGATTACATCGCTTACCCCGATCGTGAACGCACCGAGTTTGTTGGCGCCGGGATTAAAACGATTCAAACGAACGACGGCAACAGCGGCTGGCTTTTTGATGGTTCGGTAAAGAAGATTACCGACCAGACGCCCGGGCAGGTCGAAGATTTCAAGCGGGCGATGAGGACCGGCGTGGAGAACCTTTTGCGCGGTTGGTGGAAGAAGGAAGGCGGAAAAGTCACTTACGTCGGACGGCGTGAAGCCGGGCTCGCGAAACGAAACGAAACGGTCCGCTTAACTTATCCTGAGGGTTTCTGGATTGAGTATGAGTTTGGCGCGAAGGACTTTTTGCCGGCCAAGGTTATCTATAAACGTACGCGAACGAACCCCGACACGGGCGATGAGATCGAGGTGACGGAAGAAGATCGGATCCTTAGATTCATCATGGTCAACGGCATCAACGCGCCGTGGATCATCGATCACTTCATCAACAATACACAGACCTCACGGATCAACTACGACTCGGTGCAATACAACCAAACTCTTTCCGAGTCGCTCTTCGCCAAGCCGTCTGACGTCAAGAGCATCAAGTAGCGAACAGAGATTAACCACAAAGACACAAAGACACAAAGTATTACTTTTTATAAAACTTCGTGTCTTTGTGTCTTTGTGGTTAAAACTAAATCGCCAGGCCGCCATCGACCTGGATTACTTGTCCGGTGATATATCGAGCGTCGTCGGAAAGTAAGAACGCCGCGATGCGTGCGACTTCCTCAGGCTCGGCGAAGCGTCCGAGAGGAATCTGCTCGCGAATCTTCGCCTGGTAAGTTTCATCCAACTTCCCTGCCATGTCCGTCGCGACCATACCGAGCGCCAGCGCGTTGACCGTCACGCTGCGGCTCGCGACCTCTTTCGCGAGTGCTTTTGTGAGACCAACCATGCCGGCCTTCGACGCCGAATAGTTTGACTGTCCGGCCATGCCGACTTCACCACTGATCGAGGAGATGTTGAGGATCGAACCGCCGCCGTCCTGGCGCAACATCGTGCGCAGCGCGGCTTTCGCAAAATTCCACGAGCCTTTGAGGTTCGTGTTCAGCACTTCATCCCAATCGTCTTCTTTCATTCGCAGGATCAGGTTGTCGCGCGTGATGCCCGCGTTGTTGACGAGGAAATCGATACGTCCAAAAGCATCTTTGACTTGCTTCACCATCTCCGCTGCTGCTTCAGTATTTGCAACATCACATTGGACCGCGAGAGCGCGCACACCCAACGATTCGAGTTCGGCTTTAAGAGCGTCCGCAGCTTCGGCACTCTTTGCATAATTGAAAGCGACGTCGGCGCCGCGCTTTGCAAGTTCCAACACGATTGCGCGGCCGATCCCACGCGTGCCTCCGGTAACAATAGCCACACGTCCGGCGAATGGTTTCTGGTCAGACAAAGTTTCCGTTCCTTTCTGAGCGGTCTCTAATAACACATCTCGACGGAGCAGAACAAATGCCGGTTTTACTGAGAAGGACCAGGAGTTGGAAGTGCAAAAGAGAGTTCAGTGGGGGTTACAAATTGTTCGGTGTAGGCAACTTTTGTCTCGAGATTCGAGTACTCGACAGTTACCTTAGACTCAAAAGAGCGCAAAGAGATTATTCCAACTAGTTCAAGTGTGCAAGGTTTCGAAGGTTACGATACACTCGCAGATCATGCTGGACCTAAATTACGTTCGGGAGAATATCGATAAGGTGCGCGACGCGCTGCGGGCGCGTGGCGCTGATCCGAGTGCGCTCGACGATTTCACGCGTGCCGATGAAGAGCGGCGGCGTGTCATTGCAGAGTCAGATCAACTGAATGCGCAGCGCAATGCTTCGAGCCGTGAGATCGGCGGCTTGATGAAGGAAGGCAAGAAAGAGGAGGCGGAAGCAAAACGCGCGGAAGTCACCGTGCTAAAAGAACGGATTGCCGAACTCGATCAACTGCGCGACCAAACTGAGACTCGCATGAAGGATCTCCTCTCGACGCTTCCCAACATTCCTCACGAAAGCGTTCCCGTTGGCAAGGATGAGTCGGACAACGCTGAGGTTCGTCGTTGGGGCACGAAACCGGAGTTTACCTTTGAACCAAAAGACCACGTCGATCTCGGAACAGCGCTCGGCATTCTGGACCTTGAACGCGCGACGAAGATCGCTGCCGCGCGTTTCGCGATCCTGAACGGCGCCGGCGCGCGACTCGAACGGGCGCTAATCAACTTCATGATCGACGTGCAAACGCGCGAGCACGGTTACTTGGAAACTCTGCCGCCGTTCATTGTCAACCGCAACTCGCTCTTCGGCACGGCGCAGTTGCCGAAGTTTGAGGAGGATCTGTTCAAGCTCGAAGATCAACGCCAACTTTATTTGATTCCGACGGCTGAAGTGCCGGTGACAAACTATTACAACGACGAGATTCTCGACGCTTCTCAACTGCCAATGAGATGGGCGGCTTACACTCCTTGCTTTCGTTCCGAAGCCGGCAGCTACGGACGCGACACACGCGGCGTGATCAGGCAGCATCAGTTTGAGAAGGTTGAGTTGGTGAAGTATTCGTTGCCGGAGAATTCTTATGAAGAACTTGAGTCGCTGACCCGTGATGCTGAAGTTATTTTGCAGAAACTCGGCATTCACTATCGCGTCGTCGCGCTTTCGACTGCCGATCTCGGATTCGGATCTGCCAAGACTTACGACATCGAGGTATGGCTGCCGTCGCAGAATGCGTTTCGCGAGATCTCCTCGTGCTCAAACTACGAGGCGTTTCAGGCACGCCGCGCGCAGATCCGGTTTCGACGCGCCGGCGGCGCAAAGCCGGAGTTTGTCCACACGCTCAACGGTTCCGGCCTGGCAATTGGACGCACGTGGATCGCGATTTTAGAGAATTACCAACAGGAAGACGGATCGGTGATCGTCCCTGAAGTTCTTCGACCTTACATGGGCGGTGTTACAAGCATAAACACAGATAACACGGATTAGATCGGATCTAATCCGTGTTATCCGTGGTTAAAAACAAACTCTACTTCACTCGGATATCGAACGGCATCACCAGCATCGACTCGCCATTCCGCATCCGATCCATCAACGCCATGTATCGCAACGCACGGCGCGCGTCTTCCGGCAGCGCCGCGGCTATCGCACGCTGCTGTTCGATCTGCGTATTCGAATTCTCGCTGCCGCCACTCAACAACTCCTGCAAAAACGTCGTCGGATAAGGCAGGATCACGCGCTCGACACCCTTGTCCGCAGGAATCTTCGCTAGTTGTTTCGCAATCTCGATCGCCTTGTCGAGTCCGCCAAACTCGTCGACCAGACCCCGTTCTTTCGCCTGCCCTCCGGTCCACACACGGCCCTGACCAACCGAGTCGATAAACTGCGCATCCTTGTTGCGCCCCTTCGCTACCTTCGGAATAAAGTCGCGGTAGTAAGTCGTCTTGATCCACTCCTCAAACTTCGCGCGTTCCTCGTCTGAAAACTTCTCAGTCTCGCGAAACATGCCCGCTGTCTTGCCGCGCAACACGTACTCATTCGAGATCCCGAGCCAGTCGTAAAACCCGCGCATAACCGGCTTGCCCGCAACCACACCAATCGATCCGGTGATCGTCGAAGGCTGCGCCACGATCTTCGCGGCACTGGCAGAAATGTAGTACCCGCCGGAAGCAGCAACGTCGCTCATCGAAACCACCACCGGCTTCTTCTGATTGGTCGTCTCGACCGCGCGCCAGATGATGTCCGACGCCAGACCGGAACCACCCGGACTATCAACACGCAACACCACGGCCTTGATTGTCTTGTCTGCGGCCGCGTCGTTGAGCGCCTTCGAAACCGTGTCGGAACCGATCGATTGATCGCCAGACGGACTGTTTTGCGAACTACCCGAACCGATGTCGCCCGTAGCATAGATGACCGCGATCCGCTCTCCCTTGTTGAGTCCGAGTGACTCCGGAGAAACGTCCCTGTAATCAACTCCCCGCACGGCTGCAAACGGGTCGGTATCTTTGTAGCCCAGCATGGTCTTCATCTGTTTTTCGACTTCGTCGCGATACAGCGCTTCGTCGATGAGTCCTGCTTCCTTCGCCTTAATCGCATCGTACGGAGCGTTGTCGATCAGCGCACGCACTTCGTCAGGGGTCTTCTTGCGAGCCTGCGCGATAGTGTTTACATAGCGCCCGTAAAGATCGTCCAAAAGCGAGTTGACGTATTCACGATGAGCGTCCGTCATCTCCTTCTGCGTGAACATGTCGCCGGCGCTTTTGTATTTTCCGATCTGGAAGATGTCGGGATAGATGCCTAACTTATCCAGCGAACCGCGGAAGAACATGACGTCAGCCGCAAGTCCATTGATGAACAACTCACCCGGCGGCGGCACGACGATCTTGTCGCAGGCGGTGGCGATGTAATACTCCTTGTTCAATCCAAACTCGATGTAGGCGTAGACAGGTTTTCCTGAGGAACGGAAATCGATGATCGCGTCGCGAATCTCCTCGGCCTTGCCCCAACCGACACCGGACATGTTCACGTCCAGCAGGATCGCTTTGATCCGTTTATCAACCTTCGCCTTTTTGAACTGCATCACGAGACCGGTGAGCGATTGATCTGGTCCACCGAAGTATCTCTTGAAAGGATCGTCGGGAGTGTAATCGGGCAGCGAACCTGCCACGCGAAGAGTGAGCACGCTGTTGTCGCGAATGGTCGGTTCGCCTCCGCGCAGGGAGACCCAGAGAAGCAGTATGCCGAGCACGGCAACGATGATTATGGCGCCAAAAATGCCAAGTAAAATTAAGACTGTCTTTCGTGTTCCTGACATATTAAATCCTCAGTTGTTAAAGGGTTTCCGGGTCAATGTGAGTACGCAAGGCGCCGAGAAAAGGTTTAACCACAGATTACACAGATTCTTTCTAAGCTCTCTGTGTAATCTGTGTAATCTGTGGTCTGACGATCCAGCCGCCACCGACGACTTCGTCGCCGCGGTAGAAGACGGTAGCCTGGCCCGGCGTGATGGCACGCTGGGGCTCGTCGAAGATTATATGCGCTCGCGCGTCTTTGAGGGGAGTAATTGTTGCGGGGGCGGCCGTGTGACGGTAACGCACACGGACCTCGGCGAGCACCGGCTCTTCCGGAGAGTCAAACGCAATCCAGTTGACGCCCGCAGCCGTGAACTCGTTCTTCAATAACTCTTCGGACGATCCGACAGTCACACGGTTGCGGTTCGCATCAATAGACAACACATACAAAGGTCTCTCGTCCGCGATCCCGATTCCACGGCGCTGTCCGATCGTGTAACGATGAATGCCTTCGTGACGGCCGATCACACGCTCGTTTGAGTCAACAATCTCACCGGTACCCGGTAGGCGGTCCAGTGACTCTTCAGCTTCCAGGTAACGATCGATGAAGCCGGCATAGTCGCCGTCAGGCACAAAGCAGATCTCCTGCGACTCCTTCTTTTCTGAAACGCCGCCCAAGCCGTGTTGTCTCGCTGCATCACGCGCTTCGGGTTTCGACATCTCGCCGAGCGGGAACAACGCGCGCGACAATTGCGCCTGCGTCAATTCCCAAAGAAAGTAAGACTGATCCTTGTCGTAATTCTTTCCCCGCAACAGCTTGTAACGATTCGTTGCCGGATCGAATTCAACGCGCGCGTAGTGGCCGGTAGCAACCTTCTCACAACCTAAACTCAGCGCGAGTCGATCGAGTGAAGCAAACTTCAAACGACTATTACACGAGACGCACGGGATCGGCGTTTCGCCGTTGAGATAACTCGAAACAAACGGCTGCACCACGTCGCGATCGAAGTCACGCTCCAGGTTTAGTACATAAAACGGAAAGCCGAGTTCTTCGGCCACGCGACGCGCGTCGTACACGTCGTCAAGCGAACAACAACGCGAAGGCAACGGATCGCCGTTTTCGTCAACGTTGATGCCGCGTCGTTGATCCCACAACTGCATCGTAAAACCGACAAGCTCGTGCCCCTGGTCTTTTAGTATTGCCGCGGCCGCGGACGAGTCCACGCCGCCACTCATTGCTACTGCGATCTTCATTTCATTCTGTCTCTGTCTGGATGTTAAGATGCCCTTCCTTTATGTGCAAACCCATCCACAGATTACACCGATTAATCTGCGTAATCTGTGGATCCCTTGATTGGAATGGCTGAAAGCGCAATCCAGGACTACCGGGTCGCTTCCGAACCTTATTACCTGCCCGTCGGCAGGGAGGTGGAACTGTTTGGAGCGGCTCATTCCGCGAAACTTCCAGTAATTCTCAAGGGTCCGACCGGCTGCGGCAAGACCCGCTTCGTCGAGCATATGGCCTGGCGGCTCGAACGTCCTCTGATCACCGTCGCATGTCATGAAGACCTGTCGTCAACCGATCTCGTCGGACGTTTCCTGCTCGAAGGCGAGGAAACAGTCTGGCACGATGGACCACTGACGTCCGCCGTTCGTAACGGCGCGATCTGTTACCTGGACGAAGTAGTTGAAGCACGTAAAGACACGGTCGTCATCATTCACCCGCTCACCGATCATCGCCGGCGTCTGCCGATCGAGAAGCGCGGCACGATTCTCGACGCGCCGTCGGATTTCATGCTCGTCGTTTCTTACAATCCCGGCTACCAATCGATCCTGAAGGATCTGAAACAGTCGACCAGGCAACGCTTCGTCGCGATTGAGTTTGATTATCCGCCGCCGGAGATGGAGGCGGAGATCGTCGCGCGCGAAGGCGGCGTTGACGAGGGCACCGCGCGCGATCTGGTTTTGATTGGACAGAAGGTGCGGAATCTTCGCGGTCACGGCTTAGAAGAAGGTGTTTCGACTCGACTCCTGATTTACGCCGCCCAACTCATCACGCTTGGCATTCCTCCGGTCGATGCCGCTGAAGTAGCGATGAGCGCTCCCATTACCGACGACCGCGAACTCCAGCGCAGCATCCGCGAGATCATCACCACTGTTATTTAGGAATTAACCACAAAGACACAAAGACACGAAGTTGATAAATTGATCTTTGTGTCTTAGTGTCTTTGTGGTTAAAAGTTTTCGGAAATGTCTGAAGAAGAACACCAATCTGCTGAGCGGCAATCGTTTCTTGAACTAACGCGCAGTATCGCCGGTCTTCCATTGGACCAGGCTGCGGCAGTGCTCGAGACGAGCGCCGCGATCGCAAGTATCTCGCTCCGGGCGGGTATTGAGTTTTTACGCGCGGCGCCGGCAGCCTCACACGTGTTGCAAGCCGCTGAACTGCGTGCGTGGGGCGAGATGGGCAGGCGCCTCGCAATGGCGGACTACGAATCCGCTGTCACCTTCTTCGCCGAAGGCGTTGATAATCTACGAACGGTTCCCGCAGAGCTACGGCCGGCGAGCTTCGTGTTGTGCAGCCGCCAGATGATCCTCTCAACCGTCGTCGGTCGAGAAACACTTCAGTCGCTACCATCACTAGCCTCCGAAATAGCCGACGTCGAACTGCTTGGCTCCGTCATCCAAATCGCGACCGAGATCGCGCGAAGATCGGCGAAACACAGCGCCGAGTTTCTCAGCGTCAGCAACACCGTCTCACGCGAGCTGCAAAAGTTTGACGATCCGAACCTGACGACTACTGCGCTCGAACTGGCCGCCGCGTTTGCAGGTCGGGCCGGCGGCATTGCCGCTGACGCATGGTCTATGTTCCCGGAAGCTCTCGCCGAACTCTCGACGCCAAATGCCATGCGTCTCCTAAAAAGCGCGAACGACTTTTTGGAGCGTGGCGGCGGAGCGGCGCTTCACATCCTGATCGCTGGTGGCGAGATCCTGCGGCGCGCGCCGGAAATCTTCGATGAATGGCTCGCTCTGTTGTGGGTTGTGGCGGCACATGGCAATGCAAGTTTAGTCGCCTTTGTGCGGAGCAGTCCGGGCTTCATCCGGTTGCTCAACGCCGATGGAAACCGTGCGACTGCGATCGAACTCTCGCTGCGCGTGCTCGCGCTTACAAAGGAGATCGCAGCGATCGATGGCGAGGCCGCGCTCGCCTGCTTTCGTTCGAGTGCGCGCGCTTTGCGCACTGTTTCGATCGAGCAGTTTGAAGCGTGGGCGCGCCGCGGCCTGTCCTCGGGTCGCGCCGACACGCGTGCGCGTCGCAGTTACTTCTCACTCGAAACTCGTGGCAGTTATGAAGCGCTGCTTAGCGGCAGTGCCGGATTAGCGCTCGACAGCGTTCTGCACCTGCTGCGGCTCTATGTTGAAGCGCTCACCGGACGCGAAGTCGAGATCGCACCGCTCGCCGCGGTGCCGGACGAAGCGCGGATCGACGATGGACACACGATCCACTTGCCGTCGCTGGTGAATGAATTCGGCGACGAGGATCTCGATTTCAGGTTGTACAAAGTGCTTGCTGCTCATGCGGCAGGACAGATCGAGTTTGGCACGTACGCGCGTGGCGGAATGCTCGGTGCGGCCTATTCTGCAATCGCCGCCAAGTTCTCGAAGAGCAACGTTGAAGCCCTCGACGCCTTCTCCCTCGCCGACGAGATCGTTCAGCTAAACAAGGACGCCGACAACGGAACCGAGCGCGGTAGCGCCGGGTCTCTTCCGAACGCTTCCGCGGCCCTCAGTTACCGCGAAGTCCTCCGGCTCTTCCCCCTCCCACAACTCGCTCGCCGCATCTTCGGCACACTCGAAAACGGCCGCATCGATCGCGCACTGCGTCGCACCTATCGCGGTCTGAGCCGCGACCTCGATCTGATTCGACAACACCTGACCCAGGGCCGCCCGCGAGTCACCGAGTTGCCCGTTTCCCTCGTTCCCTTCGAACTACTTTTCCAGGTGACGATGTTGGGCGGCGCACGCGAAGATGCGCGCATGGCTTACGGCCAGATCGTTTCTGAGCTGGAAACGATCGTCAGCGAATACCTGCGGCACGACCAAACAACCGTCGCCGACACGCTGATGGCCACCAACCGCGTCTACGATCTGTTTCAATCCGTCATACCCGTTGATGATTCAGTGCAACAGGTGGAAGCGCCGGAAGATCAATCCGAGACCGACGACGAAAGCGCCGCCACCGAACGGTTGAAACAACGACAGGCCCAGCAGATGCCACAGCGTCGTGATGCGCGTGACCTCTTCAACGCGTGGAACGATCCCTCGCCGGAAAACGATCCTGACGAACTGGCGGGCGCCGAAGCATGGTCCGAAGCTGAGACTCCGGAACAGGTGCTGGCTGAGGGCGAGGTTGCCTACAACTACGACGAGTGGGATCGCGAGTTGACCGATCATCGCGTTGGCTGGTGTCGCGTCGTGGAAAAGCAAGTGAAGCACGGCGATCGCAACTTCGTCGAGCACACCAAGGAGCGGCACAAGGGCGTGATCTCTTCGATTCGTCATCAGTTTCAATTGATGAAACCCGAGAACCTCACGCGTGTGGCGAACGAAGTTGATGGTGAAGAATTTGATCTCAACGCGGTGATCGATTACGTGATCGACCGGCGCGCGGATGGTCATCAGTCAGAGAGGATCTATACGAAACGATTACGACGCCGGCGCGACGTGGCGGTGTCGTTTCTCCTGGACCAGTCGTCGTCAACCGCGCGCACGATCGGGCGCCATCCTTTGCAGCCGTACACGCATCCCGGCCGGCGCATCATCGAGATCGAAAAGGAAGGCCTCGTGTTGATGAGTGAAGCGCTCGAAGCTGTCGGGGATGTTTATGCGATCAATGGATTCACTTCCGAGGGACGGCGGAATGTGAAGTTTTATGTAGTGAAGGATTTCGACGAGAAGTACAACGATGAAGTCAAGCGGCGCATCGGCGGCATCAACTATCAAAACAACACGCGACTCGGAGCGGCGATTCGTCACGCCACCGCCAAACTAGCAAAACAGGATGCACGCACGCGGCTTTTGATCGTGCTCTCGGACGGACGGCCTTACGATCATGACTATGGCGATGCGCGTTACGCACGCGAAGACACGCGCGAGGCGTTGCGGCAGGCGAAGAATGAAGGCATCACGCCTTTTTGCATCACGATCGATCGCGAGTCGGAGGCTGAGCTGAAGGATTTGTATGGCGAGATCGGTTACACGATCATCGACGATGTGCTCTCGTTACCTGAAAGACTTCCAGGCATCTATAGACGTCTCACTACCTAATCTACAGATTACGCAGATTTAATCGGTGTCATCTGTGGACCCAAAACCGCCGCCGCCGGGCGTTTCGATACGAATTCGATCACCCGCCTTGAGTTCGTGAGAACTTTTGGATGCGATCCTGACGGATTTCTTGTTTGAGACGATCACATTAGCTCCGGTCGCACCGTCTTCGCCGCCGCGTAATCCGTATGGGCCACGCTTGCGGCGATCCGCCAGCAACGACATGCGCGCGGTGACGAGCGTTTCGATCTCACGTACCACACCCTCTCCGCCGCGCTGCTTTCCTTTTCCACCCGAACCTCTCCGTAACCGGTATTCGCGCACGCGCAGCGGATACGCATACTCGAGCGCTTCGGCAGGCGTGTTCAAACTGTTCGTCATGTGCGTGTGGACGCCGCTCATGCCGTCCAACGCCGGACGCGCGCCCATGCCGCCGGCAACAGTTTCGTAGTAAGAAAACTCGAGACCGGTACGCGAGTCGATGCCGCCGATCGTGAGATTGTTCATCGTCCCCTGACTCGCTGCCGGTATTCGATCCGGCAACGCGTTCGCCAGCGCCTTAAACAACACATCGACGATGCGTTGCGACATCTCAACGTTTCCGCCCGCGACTGATGCAGGCGGATTCGCATTGACGACCGTTCCGCGCGGTGCGATGACTTCGATTGGCTCCATCAGTCCCGCACTCGCCGGCACTTCAGTACCAACCAAACAACGAAAGACATAAGACACGGCCGACACGGTGATTGCTTCGACCGCATTGATCGCGCCGAGCACCTGCGGCGCGCTGCCGGCGAAATCGATTAAAGCGCGTTCACCTTTGATCGAGATCCGCACTTTGATTGGGACCTCGCGATCCTCGATCCCGTCGTCGTCGAGAGCGTCTTCGGCCTCATACACGCCGTCCGGAATCGCAGCAATCGTGTAACGCATCATGCGCGCCGAGTAGTTGATCAGTTGCGACGCATACTCGGTCGTCTCACGTTCACCACGACGTTCGATGATCTCCAACAAACGCGCCTCACCGGTTTTCAACGATCCGATCTGCGCGTCGAAATCGCCGCGGCGTTCGACGTTGCCACGCACATTCGCCAACAACAAACGCATCGTATCTGCGTCGAGAGTTCCGTTTCGGACCAGCCGAATCGGCGGGATACGAATTCCTTCTCCGTAAATGTCTGTCGCCAATCCCATCGAACCCGGTGTGGCGCCGCCGACGTCAGCGTGATGCGCGCGATTCGCGACGTAGAATAACTTTCGTTTCTTGCTGACGACCGGCATCACGAGCGTGACGTCCGGCAAGTGTGTGCCGCCGGCAAACGGATCGTTCAGCGCCACCACGTCGCCGGGCGCGAGATCGATTGTCTCGAGCGCGGCCGCGACGGCCATCGGCATCGATCCGAGATGCACCGGCATGTGATCGCCCTGCGCAATCACGCGGCCTTGAGCGTCGAAGACGGCGCAAGAGTAATCGCGGCGTTCTTTGATGTTTGGCGAGAAGGCCGTTCGGCGAAGCGCGACACCCATCTCTTCCGCCACGGAGGTGAAGAGGGCGCGGTAGATTTCCAAAGTTGTTGGATGGAAACGTTTCATTTGCTTTTAGCCACAAATTGTAGGGGTGGCCCTCCGTGGCCACCCCATCCGAGAAGAAA
>JBIOVO010000255.1:0-28530 GCA_044867735.1 Pyrinomonadaceae bacterium
GAGTTCAAGCTTTAGCTTGTGCTTTCAGAAGGGAGCAGCCTAAAGGCTGAACTCTAAACCTTAAAGCCGGAGGTCTGAACTTTGCGTCTTTGCGCCTTTGCGCGAGAAACCTTCTTAATGCAACTCACGCAAACGCTTATTAAAGATAGCCACTCCCGTCGCCACGATGGTGACAACAAACCCGCCTACAGCGAGCGTCCGTTGCGGACCGAAACTACTCGACGCGCTCCCCGCCAGGATATTCCCGATCGGCATCGTACCCATGAACGACAGGATGAACATGCTCATCACCCGGCCGCGCATCTGATCGGTAACCAACTTCTGTAGCAGAGTGTTCGTGAGTGCCACCGAAACAACCAGCGCAAATCCCAAACCCAGCAGAAAAATCAGAGACAATGACAACCGCGGCGACAGTGCGAACCCAGTGATACACAAACCAAAAGTAATCGCGCCGCCGAGGACGAACCAGCCTTTTCTTTTGAAGTCGCCCAGGTAAGCAACCAGTAAGGCGCCCATGAAGGCTCCGACGCCGGCCGTTCCCATCATCAACGCGAGACCGGTTTCACCGAGGTGAAAGATGTCGCGGGCGAAGACCGGCACCATGCTGAAGTATGGCGCGCCAAACAGACTATTGACCGCTCCCAGCAACAACAAAGAAGACACTCGCGGCCGGTTCCGTACATAACTAAAACCCTCGATAAGATCGCGCCACAGAGCCTTCCGGTCTTTTACTGAATGCGTCGCGACGTTTGAATGATGTTCGGTCCGCACCATCCAAAGCGCCGCCACCACTGCGATGAACGAGAGACCATTGGCGAAGAAACATCCGGCAAGTCCAAACACACGGAACGCCACGCCTGCCAACGCCGGCCCAACAACACGCGACAGTTGAAACTGGGTTGAGTTCAACGCGATCGCGTTCGCAAGATCTTCGCGCCCGACGAGGTCGTAGGTCATCGCGAGATAAGAGGGGCTCGCGAGCGCCATGCAACAGCCAGTGACAAACGAGAAACCCAAAACCATCCAACGATCGACGACAGCCGTGGCGACCAGAGCAGCCAGCCCGAGCGCCGCGAGTCCGGCAACAACTTGGGTGTAAAGCAACAACCGGCGTCGGTCGATTAGGTCAGCAAAGACGCCACCGAGAAGAGTGAAGATGAAGGCGGGCACTGTGGCCATGAAAGCGTCGAGGCCCAGCCAGAACGGCGAGTTTGTTAACTGCAAGACGAGCCAGCCCTGTGCGACAGCCTGCATCCACGTGCCGACATTCGAGAGGAAGGCGCCGGTCCAAAAGAGACGGTAGTTTCGGTGAGAAAACGCGCGGAACATGCCGCTGCGACCGACGGTGGCGGGCTTGGAATCAATAACAGGCGCTATCTCACCGGGCATAAGTCACAAAGAAGCACCAAACATTTATTGCCACAAAAAGGCACAAAAAGCACAAGGTTTAAGCAGGGGTTGAATGGTCTTTTGTGCTCTCTGTGCTTCTGTGTGGCTAAGACTTCCGGCGCCAGGCAGAGAGTGATCCGCCGCTGCCACCGCGTCGCTCGGCAATGATCTCGGCCATGATCGCGAGTGCGACTTCTTCAGGACTGACCGCGCCGATGTCGAGTCCGATGGGTGCTCGGATGTTCCTGAGTTGTTCATCCGAAACGCCCGCTTCGCGAAGTCGCTCGATTACGATGGACGTCCGTCGCTTGCTGCCAATCAAACCCACGTAATCCGGGCTAGCGCTCATCACGAACCGCATACATTGTTCGTCTTCGTTGTGACCTCTGGTCACCACAGCCACTGAAACCCCGCGACCATTGCCGATCGCTTCGCGCAGTGCAGCGCCCCAATCATCGGCGACGACGAGTTCGATCTGCTCGTCCGGGAAACGTTCGCGCTTCACGAAGTCTGCACGATCGTCGATCAATGTCGTTTGATAACCGGTGAAACTCGCGAGCTTTGCCAGTGACGCGCCGACGTGTCCTGCGCCGCAGATCACGAGCCGTGGCGCGGTCTGGAGTCGTTCAAACAACAGGAAGATCTCGCGGGCGTCAGGATAATCTGGCGCAAACTCGCTCAACGCGAACATTCGCGTTTCATCTCTTGACGCAAGAAAGCGAGCCGCCTGGCTCTGCGCAATCGCATCCAGTTGCGCATCGCCGAGACTTCCCAATACGGCGCTGGTCTCCTGAAGCAGTAACTTTGTGGCAACCGTTCCCGGGCCAGCCACTTTGGTAACGAGGAGCGCCACTTCACCACGCTCCAATGCCTGCTCAACCATCTTCGTCAAGGATAGCGAAGATGTTTGGTCCAGTCCGTCAGTCATCGACAGTGTTTTAAGCCCGGAGGGATGCTTACTTCAACTCTTTTGGCCTGCCCAGGCCCACGACCGACGCGGCTCGCCGCACCAGCCAGAGCGGTCCAACCAATAAATAGACAGGGTTCCTAAAGAAGGCGGGTTGATTTCCTTCGATCGCGTGTCCAACGAATTGCAATATCCAGCCAACCACAAACAGCAGCAGCGCCCAGCGCCAGTTGAAAAAGAATAGCGGCAACGACACGACGATCATCGGTATGCCGATGCTGTGCGAGAGACGGTTCAGCGGGTGCCGATGCTTCGCTTTGTAGTTGCTTAGGAAGTCGTGCGACATTTGGGGCTTTGAACTTTGTTCTTTGTTCTTAGGTATTTGGTATTTGGTCGGATCTTTTGGCGCAAAGATCAAAGATCCAAGGACAAAGATCAAAGAACAAAGACCGAAAGCCGAAGACCAAATACCTACCCAGTAATCACCTCAACAAATATATCCATGGTCCCTCCGCAAACCATTCCCTCTTCACTGGCCTCATCCGCTGTGAGCGAGAAGTGATGTAACTGCGATTTGCCTGAGCGCATGGCGGATTTAGCCTCGGCCCAAACCTCCGCTTCGATACAACCGCCGCCAACCGTCCCTGCAACCTCTCCGTTTTGAAAGAAGAGCATTTTCGCACCGCGCTGCTGTGGCGTCGAGCCACGTGTATGGGCGACAGTGGCCACCACTACACGCTCCCCACGCGCGCCAGCCTCGTTGATCATGCGATAGAGATCGAGTTGCGGGATAGTCGACATTTGCTTTGGAACTTTGTGCTCCGTGGTTCGTGTTTGCTTTGTACTTAAGGTTCGAACTCTGTGCTCTGTATACTACGCCAGCACGATCAAAGCACAAAGCACGAAGGTCGAGGACCGAATTTTCCTCTTGCCACAAATTACTTTGTAATGTAAAGTCGCGCACTGTCCTTGAAGGTTCGGAGGGGCGAAATGAGCGAACAGGAATTCAAGCCGGCACGCCAGTGGGTCCAGGCTCTTACTTTCTTCGGCGGAATCATAATGCCCGCCATCTCCATCACGGTCGAAGCAACGACCCACATTTGCGCGGAGGAAGCCTTCGACCCGATCCCCACCACCTGGCACCTACTGATCGTCGTCTTTGTCCCGCTCGCGCAACTGCACGCATGGTTCACTGTTCGGCGCGGCGTGACCTCAACGCCGGCTCTCGCTCTGTTTGTTAACTCGCTCGTGGTCGGAATCTCATTGTTCTACGCCATCGTGTACCTTCCACTGGTACCGCTTGGCCTAATGATGCTTGTCGTTGGTTTGGGCCTTTTGCCGTTGACGCCGTTGCTCTCGCTCATAGCCGCGATCATTATGGCCGTACAACTCAGGCGCGTCGCGACCCGAATGACATCGCAGCACGGGTTCTGGTTAAAGGGCGGAATTCTGGTCCTGGGTTTGGTAATCACCGCCGGGTTGATCGTACTAATCGAACTGCCGGCATCCTTGACCCGCTACGGGTTGCAGATGGCCGCGTCAACGGCTCCTGAAACGAGAGCCAAAGGAATTCGCTTCCTTCGCACCTGGGGAAGCAAGGACTACTTGCTGCGAGCATGTTATGAACGTAGCGGTATGGCCTCACTTAGTGGTTTTATTCTCACGGTTGCAAATCCGGTAACCACTTCTGAAGCGCGAGCGATCTACTACCGCGTCACCGGGGAGACTTTCGACACCTCAATTCCTCCAGCCAGAGTCGGCGGCCGCTTCATCCCTCAGGACACTATCGACTTTGACCCCGATCACGGTGGCACAAAAGTCGGCAACAAACTGCAGGGACTCTCACTTTCGAGTTCTCGCTTCGACGCTTCCGCTGACGGAGACGGTGGCGTTGCTTACATGCAGTGGACACTCAGCTTTAAGAACGACCAGATCGTGCAAAGAGAGGCGCGCGCCGAGGTTCAGTTGCCACCCGGTGGTGTCGTTTCGCGCCTGACGTTATGGGTGGATGGCGAAGAACGTGAGGCAGCGTTTGCTGGACGAAACAAGGCACGACAAGCGTACCAGCAGGTTGCGGTCGTACAACGACGCGATCCGGTACTCGTAACGACCGCTGGTCGCGACCGGATTCTGGTCCAATGCTTTCCCGTTCCGCCGAACGGCGAGATGAAGATCCGGCTTGGCATCACGGCGCCGCTCATCCTTGACGATAAAGCCCACGGTCGCTTTATCTTCCCTCACTTCATTAGCAGAAACTTCCGCGTCGCCAACGACGTCAGGCACGCGTTCTGGGTTGAGGCCAGAACCTTCATGAGCACTTCGGTCAAAGCTTCCTCTTCAGGTTGGGAGACTTCGGGTTACCTGATGCACGGGCGGATGGATGATGCCGAACTCTCGAAACCGGAGGCCAACATCAGTATCGCCCGCAGCGACATCAACGACATTTGGAGTAAAGATCCCTTCGGCACAACCGGTTTTGTGATTCAGCAGTCTGTCAAAGAAAGCACGCCGGCGCACATGAACAGAATCGTGGTTGTCGTTGATACTTCGGCCGCGATGAAGGAATCGCTACTCGAAATCATCGAAGGGCTCGGCGCGTTGTCGCAGGATGTAGATTTGAAAGTTGTCCTCACCGATAGCGAAGGGATGGATGAAGTCGGGCGGCAAACAATGATCGACGGCGCCACCAACGCCGCCGCCGCGCTCACACAGGCAAAATTTAATGGCGGAGCAGACAATGTGCCGGCGCTCCTGCAAGCGTGGGATCTGGCTGCGTCCAAACCCGGCAACAATGCGATCGTTTGGGTCCACGGCCCGCAGCTATTGGAGCTGCGCTCGGTGGAAGAGTTGCGGCAGCGTTGGGAGCGACGCCCGTTTGGTCCAACGCTTTACTCAGTTCAGGCGGCTCCCGGTCCAGACGAGATTGACAAGAAGCTTGATGGCATCAACGAAGTGAAGTCTGTGATACGCACAGGTCCACTGCACACCGACCTCCAAACTCTTTTCGGTCGCTTGACCGGCCAGATAAAGACATATGAGTTTGTGAGAGCGAGCAGGAATCTCGATCCGGAAGTAGACCTCTTGTACTCACTGAAAACTTCCGATCACCTCGCTCGGCTCTGGGCCAACGATGAAGTGGCACGAATACTCGCTGTGCGCGATGAATCACTGAACGATGCAGCACAGATACTGGCAGTTCGTTATCAACTCGTTACACCCGTCACCGGCGCTGTTGTTCTCGAAAACGCCCAGCAGTATCGCGCGGCAGGTCTGCAACCGGTTGACGCGGGAACGGTGCCGACGATTCCGGAACCTGAGATGGTTGTACTGCTGATAGTTGTAGGCCTCCTGCTGATGTGGCTGATCTGGCGCAAATACAGCGCGAAGAACTTTGGCTGTCCGGTATGAAGCGGATCGTCTTAATTGTAGCTCTACAGTTGATCGCGTTCTGGGAGGTGTGGCAGTGGTATGTCTCCCGCGCGATCTTCTCGTGGGATCATCCGTGGGGACTGCTCGCCTTTGTCGCGGCGTTTGTAGTGTTGTTCGTTTCGAAGAAGCCTTTACCTAAAGAGCACCCTTCGCTTTTGGTTCCTTCGCTGCTCATCGCTCTTTATGCCGCGACCTATTTTGTATTGCCGGCACTCGCGAAAGCCACGATCGCATTCACCGCCTTTGCACTAACACTCACTTCACTGCGTTTCGGAAAATTGTTTCACCCTGGCGTTCTGGGCTTGTTCTTACTCTCGCTGCCGACGATACCGTCGCTGCAATTCGTGGGCGGTTATCCGTTGAGAGTGTTGGTGGCCCAGGTAACGGCGCCGATTCTGCGTCTCGGTGGCTTTGCCGTCGTGCCGGAAGGGACCTGTTTGAATTGGGCGGGAAAACTGATTTGGATCGATGGCCCATGCAGCGGGATCAAAATGCTCTGGGTCGGCATGTTCTTGACACTCGTCCTCATTTGTCTTTATGAGTTGCCGGTGGTGAAGGCGATCCTGCTGATGCCGGTTGCGCTTGTCGTGATCATCGCCGGCAACGTCTTTCGCGCCGTTTCGCTTTTTTACCTCGAGGCCGGGGTTTTGGATCTGCCGTCCTGGGGCCACGACTATGCCGGAGTGATCGCGTTTGTGTTGCAGGCGGTGGCGATTATCGCCATCGTTCTCAGACTCAGAAAAGGAACTGTATGCGCCGCAGCGGTATCGTCTACGTAATCGTTTGCGCGATAGCGGCATTAGTGCCGTTGCTATCGGCGGAATCGAAGCAGCCGGGAAATGCCGCGGTGGCGTTTCCGGGCTGGCCCACGCAGTTTGAAGGCAAGACGTTAACGCCGCTGCCTCTCAGCGAACTCGAACAACGATTCTCCTCCGATTTCCCCGGTCAGTTAAGTCGCTTTACCGATGGCAAGCGGGAGATCGTGATCCGCTGGGTCACTGAAGCCACACGCAAACTGCATCCGTCGTCAGACTGTTTCCAGGGATTGGGATACACAGTGAAGCCGCTCGCGCTTCGTCGCGATGAGAGTGGTTCACTGTGGTCAAGCTTTGAAGCAACCAAGGGCAGCGAGCAGCTCCGTGTCTACGAACAGATCCGAAGCGACTCGGGCCAGAGTTGGACTGACGTTTCCGCCTGGTACTGGTCAACTTTCTCCCAGGGCAGCGGCTCCTGGTGGGCGATTACCGTCGCCGAGAAGGAGAAGTAAACCGCGGATTTTCACCGATCAACACGAATCAGAAGGAAGAGTTTATGAAGAGAGTTGCTTCAAGTGCCATCCTGGTATTGCTGATGGGCTGCGGTGCGTTTGCGCAAACGGCTCCGGACGCCGCTGAATTGACCAGGTTGCTGAATGAGTTTCTGGCGGGCGCGTCGCGCAGCGATGCGGCAGTTCATGAACGCTTCTGGGCCGACGATCTAATCTATACGCGCTCGGCCGGTCGTCGTGTGAACAAGGCGGAAATAATGCGGGACTTGCGTTCCGCGCCCGCACCGAAGCCGACGGATCCAAAAACAGTCTACACGGCTGAAGACGTTCAGATTCAGCAATACGGTGATACCGCGATCGTCGCCTTCCGTCTCGTATCGACAACCGAAGCCGGTGGCACAAAACAAGTGGCAAGCAATCTGAACAGCGGCACGTTCTTAAAACGTGAAGGCAAGTGGCAAGTAGTGAGCTGGCAATCGACGCGAATGCCACGCACCGAAGCAGAAAGCAAGAGCGAAGTCGCGGCGGTGGAGGCCGCTTTCCAACAAGCCCTGACCTCAGCCGACGTCGATCGGCTGACGGCGTTGACCGACGCGAACTTTATTTGGAACGGTCAGGCGGGTAGAAAACAGTTGTTCGATGATCTTCGTGCGGCGCGTTTGAAGTACGCGAAACCCGATCCCGGCAAAACGACGATTTCAATCTTCGGCGATACTGCCATCGCCTACGGCGCGAATTTCACCCTGACGCTGGTGAACCAGGCTGGCGTTTGGCGAGCCGTCGCCATGCAGATCCGCTAAATCTGTGTAATCTGTGGATGTTTACTCGGGTTTCTTTGGCTTTACCGGCTCATTCAGCGGCGCATTATCCATCTGCTCGCGGCGCTGATTGAGCTTCATCCTCAGGAGGTCAACTTCCTGGTCGGCGTTTGAGACTGCAACCTCCAAACGCGTCTTGCTGGTCTCGATCAACTTCAGTTGCGCCGTAACTCGACTTCTTTCACCCTCGAGTTGTTTCTTGCGCGCCTCGCGCGCCGCCTCCGGACGGGTCGAACCATAGCCGGCAGTTGAATTATCGATGTTCTCAGGTCTTAACGCCCACTCAATCTGTTCGAGCCTCGCTTCGAAGTCGGCAATCTTGGCCTGGGCGTCAATCAGCTGCGAACGCAACTGTTCCGCGCGCTGCTCAGCGCGAGTCAAACGCTCCATATCCAGTTGATAACGATCGTCCTCCTGCATCTGCGTCAGACGGTCAGTCAGCCGGTTCACCTGGTTGGACAACTGCTTGATCGTTTGCTCCGATTCATCCGGTTCCGCAGAGGCACTGGCCTTTGGTTTCTTCGGTTCGGTCGCTTGGGTGCTGTCTTCAGTGGCGGAGGAATCGGCAGTACTGATGATCTTCACGTCGCCTGTTTGAGCAGTCTCAGTCGGAGGCGCAATGGCAGGATTCGTAATCACAGGCTGGGCGACGGCGGGTTTCGTGACGCGGCGCGATCGCTTCTTTTTGCGGGTCTGGGCGTCAGCCTCGGCGAAACAGAAGCTTACCACCAGACATGCGGCAATGAAGAACTTGATGTAATTACGAATCAAAGGCATATCGATGCTCCTTTTCGATTCCAGCCTCTTAAAGATACCCCGCTATCCAGATGCCATCAAGCTCCAGCCGGATGCTTTGGATTGCACGACCTGCGGAGCCGTGCGTTCCAAAACTAAGCGCGCCGCGCGACGACCTCGTAAAGTGCGTTTTTAAAAAACACTCGTTTCAGACGGTCACCGACGTGGCGTGGCGGCTGTTTGCGGGCGCGAGCGCGGGCTTCGTCAACATTACTCTTCGAACTGAGAATCTGGAGCGGCAGGTTTTGAAACAGATCTTCAGCCGCTTCGAGCGTGAGATGCGTGGTGTGATCGGCAAAAGGCCCGACTTCAAATGCCACGCCGAGGGCTCGCCAACTCGAATGCATGCCCGCCGCGATTGCGTACACTCGATGATGAATATTGACGGTGAAGTACATCAATCCACCGGGTGCGAGTATTCGCGTTAACTCACGAACAATCTGCCGCGGCGACTCAGCGTGATCAACTACGTTGTCGCAGATCACAACGTCGAAGCTCTTGTCAGGGAACGGCAACGACTCACCGACCGCAGCCACGGTCGGAGACTGGCTTTGCCAGCGTGGAAACAAGTTTCCGTAACTCACGGCGAGTGGATCCACGCCGACGCCGTACTTCGCGCCGAAGTAAAAGATCAGTCCGTGCGCGCCACTGCCGACTTCAATGACGCGCGCGTCAGCCGCGATCGGCTGAAACGTTTCGAGCAGGTCGCGCACACGCCGCGAAGATCTCTGCATCGCCGAGATCACTTCCTCTTCATGCCCGCGAACGTGCTCCGCCTTTTGCTGCTGGTAAGCAAGTTGACGTTCGAGCGCCCGGTGAGCAAGTTTCCTGCGCGTCGCTTCTCGCCAAGTCATCTCAGGGCTCTACTCTCAGGCAATTCGAACCACAAAGACACAAAGTCACAAAGTTAGATTTTGTGTCTTTGTGTCTTTGTGGTTAAAGGGTGTTCGTTAAAAGGGTGTAACTCTAAAACTGATATCCATCGCAGGCGCCGCACTCGTCAGTGCCTCAACTCGGATCAACTGCGCGCCTGCTTCGGCATACTCACGAACATTCTCGAGCGTGACCTTTGCCGCGCATTCGATCGCCACCGAATCAGACAGTTCCTTAGCCAACTTCGCGAGACGGCCAAACTGCGCCGGGTCCGACTGCTCGATCACGACCACATCAGTGCCTGCACCCACCGCCTCTTTCACTTCGTTTTCATTCGAAACTTCGACCGCAACTCTGTGGATGTATCCGAGCTTCTCTTTGGCCGACTTTACGGCACTCGACACTCCGCCGAGTATCGAAACGTGATTTGAAGTAACGACAACACCGTCGTCCAAACCAAATCTGCCGTTGTATCCGCCGCCGAGTTCGACTGCGTATCTCTCCAACAAACGCAAGCCGGGCGTTGTGGCGCGTGTGTCGGCTATCTGGGCGCCGGTTCCTTCCACCGCGGCCACGTAGCGACCGGTGAGCGTGGCGATTCCCGACATGCGCTGTAAGAAATTGAGCGCCACGCGTTCCGCGGAGATCAAAACGTCTGCGAAACCGACCATACGGGCGATCACCTTGCCTGCTTCAACGTGTTCACCGTCGGAAACAAACGCTTCGATCTGCTGTTGCGAGTCGAGTGTCAGGAAAACCTCTTCCGCGGCTTCCAGCCCGGCGACAATCATGTCTTGTCCGGCGAGAAACCGTGCGCGAGCGCGGGTGTTGCGAGCGATGATCGACTGTGTAGTGATGTCGCCGCGTCCCAGATCCTCCCGCAGGAAGAGACCGATTTGCGAGTAGAGAGCGCCTTCGTCGATCCAGTTCATTGCAGGTTCTCGACTGTCTGCTGAAGTTGAGACGACTGCTGCGCGATCTCAGCGATACGTGCGCGCACCTCGTTGACTCGTTCGACTGGAGCTCGCTCGACGAAGTTGGGATTACCGAGTTGTGCTTCGAGCTTCGCAGTCTCGGCATGCAGTTTTTCCTGTTCACGCTGCAAGCGCCGTCGCTCCTGGTCGAAGTCAATCAGACCTTCGAGCGGAACCGCGACTTCTGCGCCGCCATTCAACACCGCGCGAGCCGATGCCTTCGGCGCGTCGAGTCGATCGCCGATCGAAACTTCTGAAGCACGGACCAGGCGGGAGATCTGATCTCGCGCCGATGAAAAGACTTCACGCAGTTTTTCATCAGGCGACGCGATCACGATTGGAATGCGCTCGCCCGGCTTGATATTCATTTCGGAACGAATGTTTCGCACGCGCGAGATCAACTCGATGATCGCCTGCATTTCAGTTTCGGCCGCTTCGTCGATCAACTCCGTCTTGCCTTCGGGAAAAGCCGTCAGCATCACGGTCGGCTCGGCGCCGGCGTAGGCTGCGTGCAGTTGTTTGTTGCCCGGCAGACGCTGCCACAACTCTTCCGTGATGTAGGGCATGAATGGATGCAGCAGTCGCAGTGCCTGTTCCAGCACAGTCAACAAACGTGTGCGTGCTTCAGTGCGTGAGTCGCTTTGCTGTTCCGCTGTTACTTCGATCTTTGCGAGTTCGATATACCAATCGCAGAAATCGTCCCAGAAGAAGTGATACAGAGTTTGCACGGCTGCATGAAACTCATAACTCTCGATCGCTCTGTTTAGATCTCTTGCCGTCTGGTTCAAACGCGAGACGATCCAGCGATCGTGCAGCGAGGAGTTGTTGTTGAGGATCTCCGGTGCTACACCAGCGCCTCCCGAGTTGAGCAAACAGAATCTCGCGGCGTTCCAGATCTTGTTGGCAAAGTTACGATACGACTCGACTTGTTTCTCGTTCCAGCGGGTGTCAGTGCTGCCGACCTGCGCGAGCGTGAGTCGCGTAGCGTCAACCCCGAACTTCTCGAACACGTCGAGCGGATCCACGCCATTCATCTTCGTCTTCGACATGCGCTGGCCCTTGCTGTCGAGGACGGTTCCCGTCACAAAGACGTCGGCAAAAGGCTCCTTGCCGACAAACTTCAGTCCCTCCATCACCATGCGCGACACCCAGAGGAAGATAATGTCGCGAGCGGTTACCAGGACTGATGTCGGGTAGAAAGTCTTGAGGTCGTCGGTCTCCTCGGGCCAACCGAGAGTGGAGAAAGGCCAAAGTGCCGAAGAGAACCATGTGTCCAGCACGTCCTGCTCTTGCGTCAGTTCTGAGGTACCGGCTTGCTCACGTGCTTCTTCCTCGGATCTGGCAACGACGACTTCGCCGGTGGACGTGTACCATGCGGGGATCTGATGTCCCCACCACAACTGGCGCGAGATGGTCCAGTCGCGCAGGTTCTCGAGCCAGTCGGTATAGACCTTCTTGTATGGCGTTTCGGGAACGAAGCGCGGCTTCTGCTCGCGCGCCATCAAGTCGAGCGCGAGGTCGCGGAGGTGGTCCATCTTCATGAACCACTGCAAAGAGATCAGAGGTTCGATGACGGTCTTGCAACGTTCGCACTTGGAGATCGAAAACTCGTAGTCAACCACCTTCTCGAGCAGACCGAGCGCCTCGAAATCGGCGACGACTTTGTCTCGAGCTTTGTAGCGATCGAGGCCGTCGAAATCCGCGCCTGCGTCAGCGGTCATTTTTGCATGTGCATCGATGACGAAAACCTGGGGTAAGTTGTGACGCAAACCCATTTCGTAGTCGTTTGGATCGTGCGCCGGCGTGATCTTCACGGCGCCGGTGCCAAACTCCGGATCGACATACTCGTCGGCGATGATCGGAATCTCGCGGCTGGTGAGTGGAAGCAAAATGGTCTGGCCCACCACGTCGCTATAGCGTTCATCTTTAGGATTCACCGCCACGGCCGTGTCGCCGAGCATTGTTTCCGGTCTGGTGGTCGCGACTGTTACGCGTCGATCGCTGTTCTTGATCGGGTATTGCAGATAATAGAGTTTTCCCGCCTGCGGGAGTTTCTCGACCTCGAGATCGGAGAGCACAGTCTGATCCCACGGGCACCAGTTCACAATACGTTTTCCACGATAGATCATTCCCTCGTCGTACAAACGCACGAACACTTCGCGTACGACGCTGGAGAGGTTCTCGTCCATCGTAAACTTCTCGCGCGACCAGTCGACTGACGCACCTTCGCGACGCATCTGCACCGTGATCTGGCCACCCGACTCGTTCTTCCATTTCCAAACTCGTTCGACAAACTTCTCGCGGCCGAGATCGAGGCGGGTCTTGCCCTCTGTTTTGAGTGCTTTTGTCACCATCAACTGGGTGGAGATGCCTGCATGGTCCATCCCCGGCAGCCAGAGCGCGCGATAACCGCACATCCGCTTGTGACGCGTCATAACGTCCATCAGCGTGTGTTGCAGCGCATGGCCCATGTGCAGCGAACCAGTGACGTTTGGTGGTGGAATAACAATCGAGAAAACCGGAGCCTGCGGGTCCTTATTTATCTCCGGCGCAAAATAGCCATTCTTCTCCCACCGTTCGTAGTGGTTCTGCTCCGCCTGCTTGGGGTCGTATTGTTTGGGGATATCCATGCTTCTGAACGTTTTGTGCTTCGGTTTCGAGTAAAAACGAAAAGCTAGAGTCTACGCAAGTGGCGCACAAAGTTCAAAAACGGGCTCGTTAGTGGACGCCACAATAAGGCACATACAGCACAAAGAAGCCAAGCAGAGCGATGACTTTTTTGTGCACTTTGTGCTTCTTTGCGGCCCAACTGTCCTACAATCCCACCTGTCGTACTTTTGCTGCGCTGGACGATCGGTAAAAACCCTGGAAAAACTGACTTTCCACGTTGCACGGCGATTGCACTGCTGGCAAAGCGAGGAGATAAGCCTGTGAAAACTGTGGCCCGAATGCTAATTTGCCTAACCTTAATAGCCCTACTAACCCCTGCCCTCGCTTTCGCCGAAGATGACTATGAATTCGAAACGCACCGTCGCGTGAATGCGCATGGCGATGAGTTCATGTCTGTCGCGCTCACGAAAGACGAACGACAACTGATCATCGGCGCCGAGTCGGGAAGACTAATCATATGGGGAATTGCGGAACGCAAGGTGGTTAAAGAATTGAACCAGGGCAGCGCGGTCCACTGCGTCGCCGCCCTGAACGATCCGGACGTATTCATCGCCGCCGGTGGCGCACATGGTACTGCAAACGAACGAGCGGTCATTCGCAAGTGGCATATCAGCACGGGCAAGTCGGAAGAGTTTCAGGGTCTCGCAACAGGATCAGTCTTTACACTCGCAGTAGATAACGAAGCGAAACTGGTAGCTGCAGGCTATGGAAAAGGTGAGGTGGGGATCTGGAACATGAGCGACGGATCGCGAGTAACTGAACTCAAGCTCGACGCTTCCGCGATTGGTCTCGCACTGAAAGGACGAGAACTCTTTCTGACGAAGTTACCGCCCGATCTCGAGGAAGGTCAGAATTCCATCCTGCGTGTGCCGTTCGATCAACCGAACCAACCGATAACAAACCTCACCGAAGAGAAAAGCGACCACGTTTGGGCAGACCTGGCGGTCTCGCCCGATCGTCGATTCATGGCGGGCAAGCTAAGAACCAGCTCGGATTATCTAGTCGCACTGATCGACCTCACCACCGGTCGGGAGACAGCAAATTTTGAGGCTCACGATTTCGCATGGTCCGCCAGGGGAGAGCTCATACTGTTCGACAGTGAAGTGGCCAGCGCGAGAATCTCAATCGACCCGCGTGGTCAGGTGTCGCGGACAGAGTTATTGAAGGAAGGTCGGTTCCACCCGTCGGGAGCGCCGGCGAAAATGGCCACTCCAGTTGTTTCAGCCGACGCCTCGAAGGCCTGGGAAGTCTTCCAGCTCAACGCCGCCCTCTTTGAGCTCGACTTGAACAAACAGACCGTGGAACAACGCTACTCCGTCAACGGACTCCTCTACGCGATGGATGTACGCGAGGGGCTGAATCTGATTGCGACTGGCGGCGATGACGAATTCGTGCGCGTGAGGAAGTTGTCTGACCTCTCGCTCGTGAAAGAATTCCGCGCCGCTCCCGGTGTACCACAAGGTGTCGCATTGCTGGCGGACGGTCAGCACGTAGTGTTCTCAGCCAGCAGTAAAGATAGTGCGACACGCATTAGCGTGGGCAATCTCGTCACTGGAGAAAGCCGCCATCTTTTTGATATCGAAGAACCGTTTGTTCAGGTTCACGCTGCAGCCGGAGGCTTTGTTTATAGCCGCAACGATCGGATCGTCCTGGCCAATGGAAATGGAGCGGCGATTCGTGAGTTGAAGGTTGAAGGCAAACTGGGAGAGTACGCTGTCTCTGCAAACGGAGAATGGCTCGTCGCCGCCAATGAAAGCGATAAGCTTTTCCGATTTGAGATCAAGACCGGAAAACGGACGGACGTGGGCGATCAGAAGGTCGAAAGCCTGACGAGGCTTACCATCACGAACGACGGACGCTTCGTTTACACGACTGACTTTCACGCAAACCTTAAGAAATGGGATGTGAAGACAAACACGGTGACGGACCTGGCCGGTATCCGTGGACAAGCCAAGACACTGAAGTTGTCGAGCGATGAGAAAGAGATCGTTGTCGGCGGCAATCACCGCGACGTTGCGGTTTATGACAGCGCAGGTGAAAGACGATTGTATATGACCCTCACTGCGTCAGATTTTTACGTGACGAACGTCTGGCTCGGGGGAGATCGACTGCTGTTTTCGACCGACGCGGGGGTGATCTTCGATGGGTTGATTAGGCGTGAGGCTGAGAAATGAGAGAAAGAGCAAGTCAGGAAGAGGGGCTTGCCCCCGCCCTTGGTCCGCGAGCGGGGGCAAGCCCCTCTTCCTGACTTGCTCTTTCCTAACCTGCTCCTTACTTCGCCCGGTTCTCTTCCAACTGTTTCTTGATCAGTAGCTCCGCCAGATCGGGAACCACTTCCCACGCGATCTCACGCACCACTTTATCAGACATCATCTCGACTACTCGACGCGCAATCGCATCGATCATCTCCGGCGTGAGTTGATCCACAGTGATCGCAGTGGCCGGTGCAACGGCGACAGGAACAGGTTCGGCCACCATCGGTTCCGGCTCGGGTTCCGCAACCGCTACCTCATGCACTTCAGAAACAAACGGCACTTCCTGCGTGTCTGCAAACGAAGAATGAATTTCAGGTTGATAAGTCGATTCGTACGCACCTGCGGCCGCAACAGCTTCCTTCACTTCCGGCTCGACAAACGCACGCACAGGAGTTGGAGGGTCATAAGCAGGCGGCGGGGTGGCCGTGCCAAACGTCTCTTCACCTAAGTCCAGAACAAAATCATCCTCCGATCCAGCATGCACTGGTTCAAATTCGCCAATGTCCAACAGCACGTCGGACGAGTCGCTTTGAGAATCGCTTCCTGGTTCAGTTTCCATTTTCTCCTCAAGTGGTAACGATTCCGTTGCGATAACCGGCTGTTCCACCTTGTCTCCGTTTCGTGTGAGTGCTTCCTCGATCGGCAATGTGTCCGCGGTCGTCAGTTCCAACTCATACGTGTCCATAAACAGGTCTTCCTCGGGCTCTTCGGCCTTTGGAAGTTCGGCAGTTGGAAGCTCTTTCTCGGCCGGCGGAGGGTTGGTTACCAGCACCCCCACTCGCTCGAGCATTCGGCGAATCGATTGAAATGGTTTGGTCAAGATGTCATCCGCGCCAACTCTGCGCGCCTCCGCTTCGTCCAGCGGCTCAAATGAGCCAACGAGAAGCACTACCGGGATATGTTTCAACTTCTCGTTTGTTTTGACGTATTCGCAGACCTCATAGCCATTGCGAGCTGGCATAAAGACGTCTGCGAGAACAATATCCGGGGCAAAGTCATGGAGCCGGTCAATCGCCTCCTGGCCATCGCCAACAGTCACGACTTGCACACCTTCGTCAGTGAACGTAAGGTCGATAACTTTCTGAATGGTGGCCGAATCGTCGGCAAGTAGGAGTTTGCGTCCAGCTAGCAAAGCTAATCCCTTTAGCTGAATTGCACCATCGGCGGGGCCTTGTGCATATGCACGGATGGCGCGGGCATGTCGTCAAGAAGCAGGCCTCGGGATGAGACCCCGTCAGAAAACCTAACACCCGCGGTAAGGGGCAGTCAAGAGTTTGTTTTAGGGGTGTGGTAACTATATAAAACAGCCCTCTGCGAAACCGAATAGAAAAGCCCTCTAGGATGCTGCACCCGAAAGGGTGGGCAAATGGAAGGACTTTTAGTAATGAGCGCGAAGGAGCGCGAGCGGCTGAAGATCTTTCTCAGAGTGAAACGTGGTGAGTTGCAGCAGAAGGAAGCAGCGGCACTCTGCCGGTTGGAGTATCGCTATCTGCGACGGCTGTATCAGCGCTATTGCAAGCAGGGCGATCGGGGTTTGGTACATCAGAGCCGGGGACGGCCATCGAATCGAGCTTATACAGCGGAGTTCAAAGCGGCGGTGCTGGCTCGCTATCAGGAGCGCTATCCGGATTTCGGCCCCACCCTGGCGGCGGAGAAGCTGACGCTCGATGAGCTGGAGGTGGACCATGAGACGCTGCGCGGCTGGTTAATGAAGGCGGGTCTGTGGCAACGACGGCGCAAACGCAAGCGGCATCGCAGTTGGCGCGAACGGCGGGCGCACTTTGGTGAGTTAGTGCAACTGGATGGCTCACATCACCAATGGTTTGAAAAGCGTGCCGGCAAATGTTGTTTGATGAACATGGTGGATGACGCGCAGGGCACGACGCTCTCCTGGTTGGCAGAAGAGGAAACAATCTTTGCGGCGATGCAGCTGTTGTGGCTCTGGATTGAGCGTTATGGCATCCCACAAAGTCTTTATACAGATAAGAAGAATGTCTACGTAATTGATGAAAAGACACGGCAAATGGCAGCTGAGAGTGGCCTCGAGGTGCTGACCCAGTTCGGGCGTGCTTGTAAACAACTGGGGATTGAAATTATCACGGCACATTCGCCCCAGGCCAAAGGGCGTGTGGAACGCAACCACGGCACTTATCAGGATCGATTAGTCAAAGAGCTACGGTTGGCAGAGATCAGCACGATTGAAGCTGGCAATCAGTTTTTGCAGACGAGCTACTGTCAGCAACTCAATGAGAAGTTTGCGGTGGCGCCACGTAAGCAGGCTGATTACCACCGTTCCGCTAAAGGCTATGACCTGGCCAGCATCTTTTGTATCGAAGAAGAACGGAGTGTGACGATTGATTGGACGGTACGCTTTGCGAATCAACACTATCAACTACAGCCCTTGCATAAAGCAGCCGTCGGTAAAGGGATCGTGTTGGTCCGACGTTATCTCAATGGTGAGTTGCACTTCTGCTATCGCGACCGCGAGCTGCTTTACACGCTCTTACCGGAACGGCCAAAACCAAAAACTGTCGTTAAGAGGAAAAACAAAAAGCGCTGCGGCGTCAGTACCAGCGAGCCATATGTGCCGCCAGCAAATCATGTGTGGCGCAGTTTTCAATTTGGCAAAGGACCGCCTTGGGCTCGCTGAGCCCAAGGCTACTCAGAGACCAGAAACTTTAACTCAGAGGGCTTTTCTAAATAGTTAAGCCAGAGGGCGTTTCTAAATAGTTCTGACAGAGTTTGTTTTAGGGGCGGGTAAGGTCTCGCCCAGAGGTAACTACGGGTAGTGTCTGAATTTGAGTTTTCCCAAGGGTCCTCTGCGTATCTCTACGAACTCTGCGTTAAACAAGCCCCTTTAACGCAGAGAACGCGGAGATACGCAGAGGGCCGCAGAGAAAACTCCTTCAATTTAAGACACCACCTAACTACGGGACCGCTTCACATCCCATTCTTATTCCAAACGCTTTTTCTATCGACTTGCAAAGACTGATGGCGGTTTTGCCATCCTGACTTTGCGTTCCAACGGAATAGTAGACTAAGTCGTAGCGGTCTCCTGACTTTAGCTCTATTGCAATGATTTCCTCGTCAGGGTCACCTGCAAATTCATCGTGTGGCTTGAGTTCCACTGGGGACACAACCTTGTGGTCTTTCAAGACCTGATCAAACTCCGGCCAGCCGCCTTGCGGCGACGTAAGCGGACGCGCTTTCACCGTCGAATCCTGAACTGTCAGATAGACTGCTTGATGTCCGCCATTTCCACGTTTCAACACAAAACATCTTGGAACCAGGACCCCGAACCCAACCCAAACGCGCAGTTCGGATTCAGTCGGACTAAGACGCACTTCTTTCAGATCTTCAAGATTTAAAGTCGGCCCTTCGCGCTTAAGAAAGCTGCGCATTAACTCCGTTCGACCCTCCCGGTTTACGGCACCTGAATCGCCTGGAGCAGGAGTGGAAGAGCTCTGGCTCAAAGCACTGGTATTGGATCCCTTAAAACACCCGACATTGCAGACCATTGCAACCGTAAGAAGCAGAGGAAGCAGCATGATTGATCTCTTCATTTGCCTCCTCTGGCGAATTCACAAATATTCTTGCCGTTGTCGTCGTAAACGAAAATACTCGTCTTGGTCACCAATACTCCGCGGAGCTTTAGATCTCTAGAGATACCGCTGTCGTTACCACTCGCCTTCCTCGGATCTCCATACTCATCACCCGTAACCGGATCGCGATCGCCTTGCTCGAACGGATGAGTGTGATACCAGTAGTTGTAACCCACCGTGTCTCTATCATCGCGGATCTGTTTATATGCCCAATTTGTAAAACCCGCCAGCGTGCCTCTGCGACCAACGCCAACTGGAGTATAGACACGATTGACGCGAAGATCTCTCTGGTGGGGTTGTCCCTCATCTACTGCCCAACCGAGTAGGCCTCCTTCCTCATGAGCGTCACCCGTACCAGCCTTGGATCGAGTCCACGCGTCCTCCAAAGCCTGTCGATCGCGTCCTAACAAAGCAGTTCGATGATCTTTGCATTCGTCCTTCGTCTTCGTCGAACTTGCAGACGTTTGCCCACGTGATTGTTCGGGGTCGAGGGATCTACTACCACCACCGACGACAGCAAAGCCCGCACTTGAAACTAGTTCTTGCGGTGTATAGACGAAACCCAACGCTCGTGCGGCTTGGGCGCCCCAAATTGTGAGAGCGCCATTTGCATCCAGTCCACCGCCGACACGTTGTGCTAATGCTGCGGCGCCCTGGCCGGTAGCGATAATTCCAACGTTCGGATTGGCCGCCAATATCTGTTGCGCGCGGTCGCGATCTCCGCGTCGCCAGGCTTCGCGTGCATTGATCATGTCCATGGTGTCAACGTACTGACCCATGGCGATTTCCATCTCGTTCGTGCGTCCGGCATCCCAACCGGCCATTTCGACCGGCCAAAGCTCCGGTACGTTTTTATTCAAGTAAGGCGGTTCTACAAATATCTCTGGATCTGGTTGAGTAGCAGCGTCATCTCCGAGTGGATCTACCTGACCAGTCTGCCAGAAACCTCCATCTACGTTACTTACGTAAGTAGCGCCCGTAACCGGATCGGTGTGCTGCCAGTGTATTAGCCAGTACGATACGGGTTTTATTTCCTTCGCCAGCAACATGCCGTTGAGATAGACGTATCCGTTGACTTTGTTTCCCGAAGCATCGAGGTCGGCGATGATCTGCCCACCTAGGGCACTGGAATGCAGCACATAGCTCGTGGTAGTCGTCGTGGTTACTTGCTGAGTCTCCCAGTCCTCGGTTCGTCGAATATCAACGGTCTTTGTCGGCAGTGAGTTGCCGTCATACGAATAGTGCAACTCGATGGCCGGTAACCCACCGACATAAGGGAGAACCGGTTCGAAGTAGTTCCTTCTTGAAATCGCATCGTATCCTGCTGTGTACCAGGTGTTCCCACTGGAGTGGCTCGTAGCAAAACCACTAGCGTCATAGCCCCAGCCTGATCTGCGATTATTGGTATAGCTGGAGTTCGTCGTCACAGGACTCAGGGTCCATGCTCGTTTGGTTACACTGGTAGGGTTACCCCAAACGTCATATGTGAACGTCTCACGATAAGGTCCATCGGCGGTCGTACCACCGCGCGCTTCATCACCAGTCAATGCTTCCTTGTATCTGGAAATGTGATCGTACCTGTAAAGGCGATCGAAAATGTTGTAGGTGAGATCTGTCGCCAGTTTAATCCGTCCATCGTTGTAATAAGAATAGGTTGCCGTGTAGTCCTGCTGCCCAGCCAGGTTGTTGATCTGAAAGCTCGTCGGCGCGAGACGGGCGTTATAATTAACTGTCGTCACGGCGCCATTGCCATAGGTCATTTGTTTTACGGCGCCACTCGCACGCTGTGAGATGTTTGAGGCGAACGTAGGAACCTGCGTTGTGACTGGTACCCAGTTAGGCCAAAACCCGTGGTAGGTCGTGTCTGAATAACCAGTGCCGGTTACAGTGTCAATGCGGCCGGCGGCGTCGTAAGTGTATCCAACCTGCTGCGACGTGAAGGGCGTGCCGACCGAAGTTAACTGATTCGCCAGATTGTATCCGGATGAGATTCCGTAACTCTGGCCCAAACCGGTAAACGAACGCGTTTCCATAGTCAATCGCGATAGTTGATCGTACGCATAAGTAACCGAACCAAGTCCGTCCGTCATAGAGGTCCGATTACCGGCGCCATCATAGTTGAACGAGACATTGGGCGTAGTTCCATTCCCGCCGGAATAGGTGATCGCTGTGATTGAATGTCGATTGTTGTAGCTATAGGTGGAAGTCGCACCCCGGGGATCGACCACGCTTTGGAGCGTGTCATCGGCGTTGTAGTTCCAGGTGGTGGCCGTCCCAACGCTGTGTTGTGGTAAGTGCTTGGTCTTCAGCCGGCCATATCCGTCGTAAGTCATCGTCGCGTCCTGATAGCTACCGCTGCCTTCGGCGCCCGAGTATTGACGAACCTGCTCCACTTGATCGCGGGCATTGTAAGTGTTGACTGTGGTTGAATAAACGCCGCCTCCCTGCCAATTCATTATTTCCGTTTTCGCGATACGTCCGAGCACGTCCGAATAGATCTTTTGCTCACGATACTTCGCGACGCCTGCGTCAAGGGTGCCTTCGTCTCTGAGCGTGACTACTTCGCCGCCCGCGCACCCACAACCGGTATAGGCGGCTAGCTTGGTTGTCAGATCAGGATTGGTCGTCGTCAAAGGGCGGCCCTGCCAATCGTAGGTCTGTTGTGTGTAGTAGATTCCGGCAGCGTCGTCACCCACCGGTACCCAGGAACTATTCACTTCGGTCGCATTTGACGTTTTCCAGACTCTCCCCATTTGATCGTAAATCGTATTGACCAACCGATAACCACCCGTGCTGCCGGGATGATTCGCAGCCGAGCCAATCACTCGACCTACCCCATCCACGACCTCGATGGAGTACGACTCGTCTGCGACGTTATTGACCGTCGTGTAGCTAGCCACGTAATCCAACCCATACCAGAAGCGCTTATAAGCACCGTTGTTGGTTGTCGTGATCCGTTCTGTCTGGCCCAAACTGTTGTAGGTGGTCGTTTGGATTTTGCCTTGCGATTGACTGGCTGGCGCCGGCGATTGAGTGCGTGTCGGAGCACCGATATCGAAGTTGTATTGCGCGGAAGAGGTAAAGCCATCCGCATCCGTTATCGATGTCGGGTATGCAAACGTGTTGCGATTGATGCTGTCGGAAAATGAATCAGCGTAGGTGGTATTGGTCTGATGACCAGCTTCATCAGTGCTCGTGATGGGTGTGCCGGTATTGTAGTAGTTTGTGTAGGTGGTTAGCTTCTTCGCGGCATTGGTGATGTCTGTAACATCCCAACGGGAGACAGCAGTGACATTCCCGCGGGCAGTGAAAGCGAGATTGTAATTGACATCATGTTGCGTCGCGGCAGCCGGCACGCCGTGCAGCCGAGCCGGATCGTCGTACGAGTAAGTGACCTTGCTTTGCCACTGAGACACATTGGTCACATGCACCTGCGAGACTAACCCGATAATACGTCGATCCAAGTACGCCTGGCTTAAGTCGTAATCAGTAAAGGTTTGTCTGATCTCAGTGCTGCCGTTGGCGGCATATTCGCGCACCGCGTACGGCAACCCGTACGCAGCGTATTGGCCATAGTCAACCGTTGTTCGCCGCCGATTACCGCTCGCGTCATAAACATTCGTTTCCGTAACGCGTGGATTGGTTTCATAACTGACCGAAGTATTGTCCTGCGTCCAGGCGGTCGTGGTCCACTTCTGCTTTACGCCTCCCGACCAGATTTCGCTAAGCACCACCAACCCTTTTTGCCAACCGGTGCCGTAGTATGACTTTTGTATAGTGCCGTCTGGTGCGGTCAGGACACAGGCGCCGTCACCAGCCACGCTGTACTGTGTTGTTAGCTGCGACGGAACGCCGTTAACTCCGGTCCAATTACGTGCCGAAACGCCAATGCTCACGAGACGCGGCACATCACTCGCGGGCGTTTCATAGGTAAAGCTGTTCGCGTTGCGCTCAGTTGCGCCAAAAAAGTTCCTGCTTACTGACACCTGGAGCGAGTTCGTGTAATCGACTGTGATATGCGAGGTGTCGTTCAGGTTAATTTGAGTAATCACCGGCAATACCGTGCCGTTTGCCGTGCCGACTACTTGCACATTAGAGAAACTCGACTGCATCGTCCGCGTGCCCCAGCCGAAACTTACCCACTGATGCGATGGCTGTCCGTTCCAGGCTTGCGTGATCGATATCAGATTCGCGTTGCCGTCGTAGTTGAAGGTGATCACACGGGCAAGTGTGTCGGTAATTGTCGTGATCCGCCCGAGCGTGTTGTAGTTAATAGTGATGTAGTTACCGTTGCGATCCTTCACCTCGATACAACGAAATTCACCATTCGACTCGGTAAAACTCATCTTCGTCCCATCGGTCGAGTGGACCAGCAGCGTGGCGCCGTTATCGGTCAAGCGCAAATAAGAAGAGTCAGCCGCATCATAGACGTTGGAGGTACCGGCCTGTCTTAGTTCGACTCGACGTCCACCAGCCATAAGAAGAAACGCGTTTCGTGCGGTCTGCGCATCAAAGACCTTCTTCTGCACAGTCGGAAAACCAAGCCGGAATCCGGGACTCGGAAAGCCGTTGTCTTCGTCGAAATAGAGGTATGGACCAGATTTCGTCCAGACCTGAGACGAATAGGACAGAGTTAGACCAAGGTTCAATCCGGCACGTCCCGGCAAACTCAATAACGGCACGCTCCAGGTCGCGTCGCGTGCCAGCATGCCGTTGCCGGGTTGATTGCGCGGATCCACGCGGGCCGTGATCAAAGAAGCGGCAGCGGAAGTAGGCGAGCCTGCGAGCGTAATGGTAGTTAACAACGTAGCGAACTCTCCCGACTCTTCAAACCCGCGCCGCACGTACTCTCGTCCGTGAGTGGGTACCAAACCCTCCCACATCGACCACCCACCCGAATCTGGCTCGCGCATCAGGTAGGTCTTGTAAAGGTCGTAAACGTACCAGTGCGCGTTTCTATTGCGCGCTGAATACTCAGCCGATTCAAACAGTGTTCGGCCGAACTCGATGGCGGCGAGTTTTAGTGATCCCTGACCTTGACCGTAAGCAACACGCAACTGGTCGTACCAATAAGTTGTTTCAGCACTCGTGGGATTGCGCACCAGTGCCCAGGTAAAGAAGTTCTGCACAAACTGATCGTCGGGCACAGGTGGTGGGACATTCATGCGGCGAGAGGCATGAGCACGTCGTGCGAGCTGCTTCGATCGTGTGTTTGAACCCGAGTTGGCGCGGTCCGGTCTATTGGACCCGGGATCTCGCGGATGGTCTGGATCACCTACACGTCTCCCATCCCATTGTTGACCCTCATTCTTCGGCGATCGCGCGTTCGAATGAATCGGCGGCTGCGGTTCACGTTCCAAACGGGATTCATTCTGTATCTCGTCGAGGCTGGGCAGCTCGCCCTCGGGCTTGTCAGGCCTTGGTCTGCCTTTTCTTTCTTGACCGCGGCCCTGAGCCAGGCTCGAAACGAGCAGTGAAACACCAGACGTTGGCAACAGTGCTGCACAGAGAGTTAAAGCAAGAATAGTCCGGAGAGCAGATCGACGAGCGACGGCACTAGAGTACATAGGAAGACTCCTGTGAGATTCTTCAAACTTAATTAATGATCAAAATGCAGGATCGGGGGAGAACGAACTCTTAGAACAAAGTCAGAACGATTGAGTGCGTGAAATAACACTCTTCACAAGACGATTGGAAGGTGAAACTTAGCCCAAATCACTTCATTGGACCAGCGCACTCTACTCTTCGTATTTTCGGATGTCAACACAGTTTTTGAACGCGGCAAAGTGAGGCAAAACACTTGAGCCGGGTTGGCGGCGAATGATATAAGTCGCGGCGATTTTCTTACTCCGTCTCTCAGATAACCTCCTATGTCCCAAGCCAGAGTTTTTCAGTGCCCAGCGTGTAAAGAGTTCATTGCCACTGATGCGACGCAGTGTCGCTTCTGTTCGACTCCCATTGACGCTCAGGCCGCACAGTCGGCCGCGGATGCGCAGGATGTTGAGAATAAGCGCTACCGGAAGAAACAGTATGCCCGGCACATAATGATCGGAGGGTCAGTCTTTGCCCTCGGCCTCGCCATCACCCTACTTACATACATGTGGGCGGCAATGTCCGAAGGCGGTGGAAGCTACGTCATCACTTATGGACTGATGCTGGCCGGCGGCGGCGACATGCTCTACGGCTTAGTCGGTTGGATTGGTGAACTTCAGAAGTAGGCCGCAATGAGGCCCAGAAGACACAAGACGGACAGAAGCTTACTGCCGTTGTTAAGGGCCGGAGACGACGATGTCGTCGGGCGTGTTGGCCTTGCCGTCCGGACCAAGCGAACGAAGTGAATAGCGATCCTGCTGGCCTTCGTATTGGTAAGGACGATGCCACGGATCCACTCGAATCACACGAGCCAGGTACCTGGGACTGAGATGGTCTATCAACACTGACTCTTTATCCGAAACGACGAAGTAACCTCGGTCGCGGCGAAAGTCGCCGAGCGCTTTTGCGATCGTCGAAAGCTCATCAGTCGCCGCAGAACGTTTGAGCTGGTCCATCGCGGCCGTAAGTCCTTCGACACTGACCCAGTCACGATTACCGCTCTTGATTCCGGCGACATGCCAGCCTCTCGCATCACGCGCAAAACGAAAGTCAACCCGCACCAGCGCAACCACGACTGCTGACGACTCCGATCCGAGCGACAGTCCAAACGGTTCGATATCCCTGATCCGAACATCGTCCGACGGAAGCGCAATGCCGAGCAAACTCGCGACGAGACAACGCGCGCGTTTGGTCGTCAGATCAGTGTTGCCCTTCGTGCGCGTAAATTGCGGTGGCGCGTCGCATTCTGCCGGCGGCAGCTCAGCGTTGACCGCGCGCGCAATCACTTCCACATGCTCCCAACGGTCAGGCCCCGTTCGGATCTCACGCAACTCCCAATGCCCGTCTTGCAGTCGCAAACGAAACACCGCTTCGATCTCGGCGCTCACTTCGGCGCCGGCACTGGTTGAATTGATCGAACCGATACGAACGGCTTCGCCAGGCAGAGACCAGCCGCCCATCGTGCGAATCACTTTACGTGCTTCTTTTTGACTGAGATCCGCGTGTGCCGTTGTGGGAAGCACGATCGCGAACAGAAAGGCTGCGGTCAGGAAGATGGCGTCTCGTCTCATGTTTCCGCGTCGGGATCGCTGGTCTTCTTACCAATCAACATCTGCAACATTATCTGAAGTTGGCCAGTTGTGAACGGCTTGGGCAGGAACACCATCGCGCCGGCCGAAAAGCTGTCAGACGAAAGCTTCGGATCCTGTTCGGCCGTCATCATCATCACCGGAATCTTGCGGAGTCGTTCTTCTGCTTTCATGTAACGAACGAGTTCCGTGCCGGAGATGTGCGGCATCACCACGTCGAGGATGGCAGCAGTGAAGTTTGGATCGGCTTGCAGGATCTTGTAAGCCTCGCGCCCATCGCGCGCGGTCACAACGGTGTAGTTTTCCTTCTCGAGTATCGTTGCGATCAAACGAAGGATAGCGGGGTCGTCATCCGCCACCAGCATGCGGCGATTGGCATCTTCGGTAACCGAGTTGTTGTTCTCCATGTGAGTGTTGTTTCCTAAGTTTTAGACTTCCACTGCCCGACAACTCTCGCCGGCCTGCGTCGAGAGTTCGGCGGCGAGCTTGATCGCCGCAACCATGCTTGAGTGTTCCGCGAGACCTTTTCCTGCAATGTCGAACGCTGTGCCGTGATCCACCGAGGTCCTGATGAACGGCAGTCCAAGAGTAACATTGACTGCCTCGCCAAACGACAAACACTTTACCGGAATCATCGCCTGGTCGTGATAACACGCGACCACTGCATCAAACTCCCCACGCGAGGCCCGCAGAAACACCGTGTCCGCGGAAAATGGACCCTGTACATTAATATCATCGACGCGGCGAGACGACTCGATCGCCGGCATGATCTCCGAAGCCTCTTCAACTCCAAACAACCCACCTTCGGCTCCGTGCGGGTTCAACGCCGCGACTGCGAGACGCGGGCGTTCGATGCCCCAGCGCTGCAATTCACGATGCGCAAGACTGATGATCTTCATCACCCGATCGCGTTCAACCATCCTGATCGCTTCGGAGAGCGGAACGTGAGTTGACAACAACACGATACGGAGGTTCGCGGCCACGAAAGCCATCGCATACTCTTCGGCGCCAGTGAGATGGGCCAGAAACTCCGTGTGACCGGGGAAACTATAACCACCGAGAAACAGAGCGCGCTTATTGATCGGTGCGGTTGCGATCGCATCGATGCTGCCCGCGGCACACAGTTCTACTGCGGCTTCGATGTAACCCGCGGCCGCTTTACCTGCGGCTCCCGACTCGATGCCGGGCTCGATAAAGCCGCTGATATTGTCGAGGTGATAAATGACCGGTTCAGAAAGTTGCTCGGGAAACGTTTCTTCGGTGCGGATGATGTCGTAGCCGGATTGCAGATCAAGCGTGCGTGCCGTATGCGCTAACAACTGCGCATCACCAATGATCACCGGCACGCAAACTCGTCTGATTTCTTCTTCGGCAACTGCTTTGAGAACGACCTCTGGCCCAATCCCGGCAGGGTCTCCCATGGTAATGCCGATGCGCGGCAAAACCCGCCTGGGTCGAGGTCCCGGGTTCGTTGAGCTTTGGTCTGAGTGTCGCATTGCTTAGAGGCGACGCACTGTTGTCCAGGGCGAGGAACTCAGGGCGAGGCGGCGTTAATTCCTAAGCGCTGGCGCTGGCCTTTTCAACACGCTCGTCGGCCTTGTAGATGTACTTGATGTTCCGTTTGAGAACCAGGAGATTTGGTGCACCCTTGCGGTTGACCTTCAACGCGCCGCGATCATACCACTCGATTGTGCCTTCAATCTCTTCGCCGTCAAGCAAAACAATTACCATCAAGGTGTGAGCATCGATCTGCTTCTTGTAATAAAAGATCTCCGCGTTGGTTTCGTTGGGAGGCGGAATTCTTTTCTTAACCTGGACCGAAGCGTGTTGTTGCGGCGCACGTTCACGATCACGATCACGATCACGTTCACGTTCGCGTTGCTGGCCGCCGTCGTTTGATGCGCGGGAGCTCCCATTCGAACGCTCTCTGGGCTGCGGAACTTCTCGGGCTTTACCTTTCACTTCCGCGAGTGTTGTTCTGATGAGTTTACGATTCACTTGATTATTACCTCCAAAAATCTATGACAGGGTGTTTTCCACCCGGCCGACAACTATCGATGTATAGGACACAGGGCTTAGATGTTCAGATCAGTGTCAAAACTTCTCGCAGGCTGCGGCCCATCCGAGGAGAGGAACGAACAATACCCGTAATGGAGTTTCCTGCAAGGAATGAGGGACATGCTACACAACACGACCAGAAAAAGCAAAGGGGAAAAGCGTGTTCATTTCAAAGATTTACATGCAAGAAATGCTGCAAGGAGACGGGGTGGAATTCGGCGTTCAAGGCAGCGAGTGTCTAGTCATTTTCCATTTTCCATTTGCCAATTGTCATTTGGCATTTCCCTCTGGCTTCGACGCAGATCAGAAGGA
>JBIOVO010000256.1:0-11313 GCA_044867735.1 Pyrinomonadaceae bacterium
CCCCCACCCCTACAAATGATGTCCACCAACCGCACACTTAACATCTTGATCATGGCCGCAGGTCTGGGCACGCGCATGAAATCAAATCGCGCCAAAGTCCTGCATGAACTAGGCGGTTTGCCGCTGATCGCGCACGTTACGCGAACGGCCGAAGCCCTGGTTCCGAGAAGGATCATCGTTATCGTGGGTCATCAGGCTGAAGAGGTTGAGCGCGCGGTTCTTGCTGAAGTTGGAGAGTTGGCCAGCTTTGTGGTCCAGGCAAAACAACGCGGCACGGGCGACGCCGTGGAGTCGGCGCGAGGCATACTCGAGAAGTCGGATTCGCTCGTGCTGGTGCTTTCGGGCGACGTGCCGATGATCAAGGTTGAGACGCTCGGGAATTTCATCGATCATCACGTCAACGCAGGCGCTTCCTGTTCGATCTTGAGTGTTCGTCTCGAGAATCCGACCGGCTACGGGCGAATCATTCGCGACCACAACGACTCGTTTCAGAAAATCGTCGAACAAAGAGATGCCACCGACGACGAGCGTCAGGTGAAAGAGATCAACTCGGGCATCTACTGTTTTCAAGCAAGAGATCTGTTTCAGGCGCTGCGGAAGGTTGAGCCTGCAAATGATCAGGGTGAGTACTACCTGACGGATGTGCCCGGCATCATCCTGCAAAGCGGCGGCAAAGTGGACGTCTATCAACACAGCGAACCTCGCGAAGTTTACGGGATCAACTCGCGCGCAGAGCTCGCCGAGTTTGAGAACTTGGTGCGCCGCAACGCCATCCGGCGCCTAATGACCGAAAGCGGCGTCACCTTTATCGATCCGTCTCACACGTACATCAGTGTCGATGCGCAAATCGGGCGCGACACGATCGTGTATCCAAACGTCTCCATCGAGGGAAAGTCGATCGTTGGCGAAGGTTGTGTGATTCGTTCGGGCGTGCGCATTACGAATTCAAGGCTTGGCGATGACGTTACGGTAAAAGACCACTCGGTCATCGTCGATTCTGAAGTGGCAGCGAAGTGCTCGATCGGACCGTTCGCACACCTGCGGATGAATGCCGTGCTTGAAGAGAAAGCGAATGTCGGAAACTTTGTTGAGGTCAAGAAGTCACGACTGAAACGAGGAACAAAGGCCATGCATCTCAGCTACCTCGGAGATGCGACGATTGGTGAGCGTACAAACATCGGCGCCGGCACAGTGACGTGCAACTACGACGGAACCAACAAGCACGAAACGATCATCGAAGACGACGTGAAAGTGGGTTCAGACACGATGCTGGTCGCACCGGTACGCGTGGGCGCACGCTCGATGACGGGCGCCGGCTCCGTGGTGACGAAAGATGTACCTCCGGACTCACTCGTAGCAGGTGTCCCAGCGGAAGTGAAGAAGAAGTTGAAATAAATTGTAGGGGTGGCCCTCCGTGGCCACCCGTGTTTCGAAAGGACGGGCGGCCACAGAGTGCCGCCCCTACAAAGGGAGTTAATCGCAAAGCATGTGTGGAATCGTTGGTTACGTAGGCAATAAACAGGTCGTGCCGCTCATCATTGACGGGCTTCGCAAACTCGAGTATCGCGGCTACGACTCAGCCGGCATCGCGGTCGTCAACGAAGACCACGAACTCGAGATCCGTCGCGCCGAAGGCAAGCTACGCAACCTCGAAGAGACGATTCGTCTCAACCCGCTCGACGGCACTTACGGCATCGGTCACACACGTTGGGCCACGCACGGCCGTCCGACCGAAGAGAACGCGCACCCGCATCGCGATTGCACCGGCCGTGTCGTCGTAGTTCACAACGGCATCATCGAAAACTATCTCCAGTTAAAAGAGCGGCTCCGCAAAACAGATCATCGCTTCGTCACTGAAACCGATACTGAGATCATGGCGCACCTGATCGAGGAGTACCTCAGACAGGACAACTCATTCGAACAGGCAGTGCGATCCGCGGTGACTCAACTACGCGGCATTTTTGCGCTCTCCATCATCAACGCCGACGCACCCGACACGATAATCGCGGTGCGGCAAGGTCCGCCCGTTGTTATCGGTCTCGGCGATCGAGAGTTCTTCGTCGCCTCTGATATTCCACCGATTCTCCAGCACACTCGCGACGTCTTTTTCCTCGGCGACGGCGAAATCGCCATCATCAACAAAGACGCCGTGCGCGTGACCGATTTCGAAGGCAACTCCGTTCAGCCGTCGATCCAGCGGATTACGTGGGACCCGATCATGGCGGAAAAGGGTGGCTTCAAGCATTTTATGCTCAAGGAGATTTACGAGCAGCCGCGCTCCGTTCGAGACACGGTCCAGGGACGTATCTCACTCGACAGCGGTCACGTCTTCCTCGACGAGATGGCAAACATCACCGAGGCCGACTTCAAACGTTTCTCGTCGATCAAAATCGCGGCTTGTGGCACGTCCTGGCACGCGGGACTCGCGGGCAAGTACATGATCGAACAGCTCGCGCGGATACCCGTCGATGTCGATTACGCGTCGGAGTTTCGCTACCGCGATCCGGTGATGGACGAAGACACGCTGCTGCTCGTCATTTCTCAGTCAGGAGAGACTGCCGACACGATCGCCGCGCTTCGTGAGGCAAAGGAACTCGGTGCGCGCGTGCTAGCGATCTGCAACGTTCAGGGTTCGATGATCGTGCGGGAAGCCGATGGCACGATACTCACGCACGCTGGTCCGGAGATCGGCGTCGCCTCAACGAAAGCATTCACCGGTCAGATGATCGCGCTCTACCTCCTTGGCTTGTACCTCGGCCAACTGCGTGGCGTGCTTTCCGAAGACGAAGCGCGTTTTCACGCCCAGGAGCTTGCGGAACTGCCGGTCAAACTCGAGCACCTGCTCAACGATTCCGACGGTATCGAAGAACTATCGAAAGAGTTCTTCCGCTCTACGGACTTTCTTTATCTCGGTCGCGGGATCAACTTCCCGGTGGCGCTTGAAGGCGCTTTGAAGCTGAAGGAGATCTCGTACATTCACGCGGAGGGTTATCCGGCAGGCGAGATGAAGCACGGACCGAACGCGCTGATCGACGAACGTCTTCCGGTGCTTTTCATCAATACTCGTGAAGAAGGTAATCGCGCGTCAGAGCTGCGTTATGAGAAGACGCATTCGAATATCGTTGAGGTTAAGGCACGCGAGGGTATCGTGATCTCAGTGCTGACTGAAGGCGACTCGATTTCGTCGGTGGTTTCGGATCACGTGATCGAGATTCCCGCGGCGAGCGATCTGCTTTCGCCGATCCTCTCGATCATTCCGCTGCAACTGCTTGCGTATCACATTGCCGTGCGTCGCGGTTGCGACGTGGACCAACCCCGTAACCTCGCGAAGTCAGTCACAGTTGAGTAAAACCATCCACATATTACACAGATTAATCTGAGCAATCTGTGGATACTTAGTTCCGCGCCACTTTCGTCTCAGTTCGTGATCTGACGAGCGCGTCGCTCACAAACTCCGCGACGATCACTCGCCCTTCGCTGCGATCGAACTCATACCTGGTCACAACAGTGTCGCCCTCAGTTAGTTCTGAAACCATCGACGGCTGGCCCAACAGTCTAACAACTTCCTTCGTGCTAAAACCTTCCTTCAGGTAAGTTGACCTTGGACCAAAGCGCACGACTCCGTAACGCACCGCGCCGCCGCTCTGTCGCTCAGGCAAACTCGCGATCAAAGAGTTATCGAAATCGACGTAGCGGTTGAGCGCATCAACCACCGCAACCGGCGTCAACATCCACGACTCAATGCGATTGAAGTGAATGTTGAACCGCGCCACGCCTTCAGGCGTTCCGTACCCGGCGAGTTGAACCTCGATCTCTTTGCCTTTGACGTCGAGGTTGGTGATGATTACGACTTCGTAGCCGCGCACGAAAGCGCCGTGTCGCTTAAGCCGATCTCCGTACTCCTTGTAGTCGAACGGCTGCGAGCGTTCCGGATAGATGTTCACGCCATCCTTCGTCGCAGGTAGATCGATTCTGAGCGTTACCGTTTTGCCCTCGAAAAACTGCTTTAACTCACTTTCGGATTGTGCCCACGCAGTTCCAGTTAATGAAAAAACGATGATCAGTAAACCTATGATGTGTTTCATGATTGTTTTGCCTTGTCGCCCCTCGGGGGCAACCAGGCGGCGGCACTACATCCCCCAAGAGTGCCTGGCTACGCGCCTGATCTGCCCCCCGCTTCATCTAACGCGTAAAGAGTGGGCAAAAAGGGCCGGCGTTAAGAGCTTTGTTCTTTGTCCTTAGTAGTTTGTAGGATTCGACTTAAACAAAGAACAAAGTTCAAAGACTAAGCTCATTTCGAAAGGCGTTCGGTCTCCAAAAGCTTACGCTTCCTGTCCAATCCCCAGCGATAACCGCCAAGGCTCTTGTCTTCTTTGACTACACGATGACAAGGAATGACGAGCGCGACGGGGTTTGTCGCACAGGCGCGGCCGACGGCGCGGACAGCGCCCGGTTTGCCCAGCGACTTGGCTACGTCGCCGTAAGAGACCATTTGTCCGTAAGGGATCTCGCGCAGCTTTTGCCAAACCTGGAGTTGAAAAGCAGTGGCTCGGATATCGAGCGGCAGGTCAAGACGCGGTTCGTTCTGATTGAGATGATTAAGAATTTTTTGCACCGGCTCACGCAAAATAGAACCGGCACGCTTGATTTGTGCCTGGGGAAATTCCTCGCGCAGGTCTTTTTCGAGCTTAGTGTCGTCGTCGCCCATTCTTACTGCGCACACGCCACGCTCGGTCATGGCAACCAGCAAACGTCCCAGTGGTGAAGAGACGATGGTGTAATCGATGTGCACACCACGGCCACCACGGCTGTAAGTCGCCGGCGTCATCCCGAGTTCTTCGGAAGCACGTTCGTAAAGACGACTGCTCGAATTGAACCCTGACTCGTACAACGCGTCGGTAACCGAAGTCCCCTTTCGCACCAGCTCTTTGAAGTTTCCGAAACGTCGTGCCGCGAGATACTGGCGCGGACTCATCCCCATCACACGCTTAAACGTACGTTGCAAATGAAACGCACTGACGCCGACGTGCGCTGAAAGTTCATTGAGTTTGACTGTTTCACCTTCACTCGAGTTCAGAAAACGGCAGGCACGCTGAACGAGATCCATCTGCGGATCGAGCACCCGAGCGCGTTGCGGATGACATCGCAAACACGCGCGAAAGCCCGCCTGCTCTGCGGCTTCCGGCAGATCGAAAAACTTGACGCGTTCGCGATGTGCGCGACGCGAGGGGCACGACGGGCGGCAGTAAACACCGGTCGAAGTAACTGCAAAAACAAACTGCCCATCAAAGCGCGCGTCTCTTGCGACTACGGCCTGCCAGAGTTGTTCGTCGGTTATCGTTGGGTTAATAGCCACGTTAGTTCTCATGACTCGCATTCTAAAACCGCAAGTGAATGATATCTATCCGGTTCTTGTGGTCAAAACCTGTCCGCAGATTTCACAGATAAATCTGCGTAATCTGCGGATGATTTTGTCTCGCGCAGCCAGTGTGATTAAATGCAACTCATCTCGTGGATTCGGAATTTCTATCACAACTCAATGAACAACAGCGCGAAGCTGTCCTTGCCACAGAGGGTCCGCTGCTGATTCTCGCGGGCGCCGGTTCGGGCAAGACTCGCGTCATCGCGCATCGCATCGCGTATCTAATCGCTGAGAAAAAAGTCCCAAGCTGGAACATCCTCGCGGTCACGTTCACCAACAAGGCCGCCGATGAGATGCGTCAGCGAGTGCAGCGTCTCTTACGCACGCAGGAACGTGCGAGTCTGCCGCTCGTCTCGACGTTTCACAGCCTCTGCGTGCGCATCCTGCGTCAGGATCTCGAAAAGCTCAACGACAAATACACGCGCCGCTTCACCATCTACGATCAGGACGACTCGTTGCGTTTGATCAAGCAGTGCATCAGGGATCTCGGTTACGACGAGAAGTATCTGGGTCCGCGTGCAACGCAGTCGTCCATCAGCTCGGCAAAGAATCGTGGTGAAGATCCGACAGCCTTTGCGGCGCGCGCGGAGTATGTGGATGAGCGGCGTGCGGCGATGGGGGCGGTTTACAAGGTGTACGAAGACCGCCTGCACGCGAACAACGCGCTCGACTTTGACGACTTGTTGATCAAAACCGTGCGGTTGCTGAAGGACGTTCCCGAAATCAGGGAAAAGTACAACAATAAGTTTCGCTATATTCTGGTTGACGAGTATCAGGACACAAACTCGCTTCAGTTCGCGTTGATCAGCCTGCTCACGCAAAAGAGTCAGAATATCGCCGTCGTCGGCGACGAGGATCAGTCGATCTACAAGTGGCGCGGCGCTGATATCAGCAACATCCTTAACTTCGAAAAACACTTCGCGAACACGAAAACGATTCGCCTCGAACAGAATTATCGCTCGACGCAAACCATTCTCGACGTTGCGGGCGCCGTAGTTAAAAACAACCTCGAGCGCAAAGGCAAAACTCTGTGGACTTCAAATCCGCGCGGCGGGCGTGTTGGTTATTACCAGGCATTCGACGCGGAAGCGGAAGCACGTTGGGTGGCGGCCAAGATCGTCGAGCATCGTCGCGATGAGTTTGATCTGCGCGCGGCGGTTTTGTACCGGACCAACTCGCAGTCGCGCGTGTTTGAAGAAGCGATGCGCCGGGCAAATCTGCCTTACAACATCATCGGTGGCTTTTCGTTTTACGAACGGATGGAAGTGCGCGACATCATCGCGTATCTGAAGCTCGCGTTGAACCCGCGCGACGACATCGCGCTGCAACGCGTAATCAACAGTCCACCGCGCGGCATCGGTAAAACCACGATCGACGAGATCGAGCGGCGTGCGAAAGACTTCGGGCTCACATGGTGGGAAACGATCAGCATCGTCATCGATCAACCTGAGAACCTCGGCGCGCGCGCCATCAGTGCTCTGAAGAGTTTCCGAAACATCGTCAACAAACTCGCGGGCATGGCAGATGCCGAAGCAATGCTCTTAACGCCGGCTGAGTCGCCGGTCTCGGACGTGGTGCGTGCAGCGATCATCGAAACCGGTTATGAGAACGCATTGCGTTCCGAACGCACCGACGAAGCCGAAGGCCGTCTCGAAAACTTGCAGGAACTCGTTAACGCCGCCGTCGATTACGACGATCAAGGCGTCGAAGGGCTGCGCGAGTTCATCGATCACTCGGCACTTGTTTCCGATCAGGATGAATACAAGCGCGATGCGCCGGTCACGTTAATGACGGTGCACTCTGCGAAAGGACTCGAGTTTCCGCTCGTGTTCATCGTTGGGCTTGAAGACGGACTGTTCCCTCACTCACGCTCCGCCACCGACCGCGCCGAACTCGAAGAAGAACGGCGTCTCGCGTACGTGGCGATGACACGCGCCGAGCGTTACCTGTACGTGACACACGCGATGAAGCGTCGTGTCTACGGTGAAGAACTCGCGTCGGAGCCGTCGCCGTTTCTGAACGAGATGCCGTCGGAGATGTTGGAGGATCTGAGTCTCGGCAAGTCGTGGCTGTCATTCAAGAGTGGTTCGCATGCGATCGATTACGAGCAGGGTGAGTATCGCAAGGACAGAAAGAAGTACACCGGAAAGACTTACGACAGCGTCGATTCGATCGCGGACTTTTTCAAACAGCGCAATCGACAGATGGGCCAGACGTCAGGAAGCCTGCCTTCGAAACCCGCTCCATCAGCGTCACCACAGCCGAAGTCCGGCGAGATTCTTCCCGGTTCGTACGTGAAGCATTCAAAGTATGGACGTGGACTCGTGCTCAGGCGTGAGGGCGCAGGCGAAACGACGAAACTAACAGTCAGCTTTCCTGGTTACGGGCAGAAGAAACTCGTCGAGAAGTACGCTGGACTGGAAAAAGCCTAATCCATCCACAGATTACACAGATTAATCGGCGTAATCTGTGGACGGTTTTCTTGTTAGCTGGCAGTTAACTCTGCGGCGATCTCATTTCCGCCGAAGATCTTCTTCAGCACTTCCAGCATTCCACGCGAATCGACCGAGATAGCTCGGTTAACCGATCCGTCGAACATGAAATCGCCGACCAGCGACTGAATGTTGCCGTCGAAGATCAATCCCACCAGTTCACCGTTCTGATTGATGGTTGGGGAACCGGAGTTTCCGCCGATGATGTCGTTGGTCGAAACGAAGTTGAACGGCGTGTTCAGATTAACCTCGCCTTTCTTTTCCATCCAACGTGGCGGCAGGTTGTAGGGGAACTTCTGCTTGAACTGATCTGAACGAGCATAAAGCCCACCGAGGGTGGTGAACGGCGCAACCTTCTTGCCGTTCTCCGTGTAACCTTCGACCGCTCCGTACGAGAGACGCAGCGTGAAGGTCGCATCGGGATAGAGTTTGGTTCCCTCGGTCTCGAATAACGCACGCGCGATCTTCGCGTAGTTGGTGCGCTCAACACCGGTCACTTCACTCTCATAACGCTTACGCGCTTCGCGAGCCTTCGCATCGATTTCACGTGCAACGACGATCATCGGATCTGTTGACGCCGCGATCGCCGCTTGACCACCCTTCGCCAGCTCTTTCCGGTATTCGGGATCTTTAAGCTTGGTGCCGGAGATTAGTTCGTTGGCGCGAGCTTCGGGCGTTTTGCCGGCAAGCACTTGTTTCACGAGCGCATTGTCGGCGCCCAGGAGCTCGACCATGAAACCGAGCGAGTCGGCGAGTTTGAGTTTCTCGAAGTCTTCGTGAATCGGCGCCGGCGAGTAGAGGGCTAGTTCGAGTGAAGCACGGCGCGCGTCTGTGTACTCGGGCAAGCGCTCTGCGTTCGGCTTCTCATTCTCAGCCGCCATGCGAACGAGTGTGCGCGCGAAGGTAAACAGCGTACTGTTGAAGCCGCCTGCCTGCTCGAAGATTCTTCGGTCGCGAATGTAGCTCGGATACGCTTTGTGTGCTTTGGCGATCGCGTCCCAGGCATCGCCGTACATCTTCTGTCGTTCCGGATTGCCGGCGATCGATTTACGCAACGCCTGCTCCTCTTTCATCTTGCGGGCCATCAACGCGTTGTCTTTGAGGCCGGCAAGCTGACCGCGATAAACTTTTAAAGCGTTCTGGACGCTGTTGAGTTCAGTCTGCGACTGGCGTGTTTGCTCTTCGCCGAGCGACATGTATTTCTTCAACACGGCTTCGCGACGCTCCAGCAGACGAAGGATGATCGGGATGCTGGTGTCGCGCAGTTGTTCGAGATGCGCGACGGTGTTGAGTCGCGAAGTCGAACCCGGATGACCGCTAACGAAAACCAGGCTTCCTTCCTTCGCTCCGGCGGTGGACCACTTGAAGAAGTGGGCCGGCTTCACCGGCTGATCGTTTTCATAAACACGAACGAGCGCCATGTCGATGTTGAAGCGCGGGAAGTTGAAGTTGTCGGGATCGCCGCCGAAGAACGCGGCCTGGAACTCAGGCACAAACACGAGACGCACGTCGGTGTATTTCTTGTAACGATAAAGATTGTATTGACCGCCTTGATAAAGCGTGACGACGTCGGAACGCATGCCGGTAGCTTTCAACGACTCCGCCTCAATCGCTGCGATCTCTGCGCGACGGGCTGCGAAGGCTTCTGCGTCGGTCGCGCCGGCTTTCACCGCGCCATTCACGCGCGAGGTCACGTCTTCGATACCCATCAGCACGTTGAGTTCGAGGCTCGGGGCTTTGATCTCTTCAGCGCGAGTTTTCGCTACGAATCCTTCTTTCGCGTAGTCCTTTTCAGGAGTGCTGACTTCACCAACGATGTCTTCGACGATGTGGTAGTTAGTCAAGACGAGTCCGTTTGCTGAAACGAAAGAGCCGGAGCCGCCGTTGTTGAATCTCACGGAAGCCATCCGGACGTTGTTTAGCCACTCATCGGTAACTTCAAATCCGTATTTCTTCTTGATTTCGGCGCGCGGGACGTTGTTGAAGGTCCACATCCCTTCGTCGGCCAGCGCCGTAAAATGCAGTGTTTGTAAACTGAAGAGGGCCAGCAGGAGCGCAGACAGGAATTTTCTTAATTTCATTTCAAACCTCGAAAAGTATTGGCGATCTGAGATGACACAGATTACACCCACTGTTGCTTATCTGTGAAATCTGCGGCCTATTCCTCGCGCTCGCCGCGATTCTTCAGCCGAATGTACTCATCGAGGTTGAGGTCGCTGTAACCCTTCTCTTTCATCTTCCGGATGTAGCTGGCGCTGACGCCGTGATCCTTCAAACGAATCAACTGCTCCACCGGGAGATCGTTATAGCCGAGTTCCTTGAGTTCTTTAACAAAGGTGGGGGTCACGCCGTGGTCTTTCATCCGGCGCAGATCGTCGAGGGGGATGCGGTCGTAGCCGAGCTCCTTAAGCTCAGACACGAAAGTCATGCTGACGCCGTGATCCTTGAGTCGGATCCACTCTTCGAGGTCCGCACGGCTGTAACCCGCGTTCATAAATTCGCTAATGAACTTCGCGTTGACGCCGTGGTCCTTGGTTCTGACAAGTTCGTCCGGGTTGAGGTTGGTGTAACCGAGCCCGCTTAGCTCACGGATGAAATTGAGACTGACGCCGTGATCTTTCATGCGGACAACGAGGTCCGTGGTCTTGACTGAGTAACCCAGCGATTTGAGACCTTGAAGGTACTCCAAACGGACACCGTGATGGCTCATCCGCACCAGTTGTTCGACGGTCGTCGTATCGTAGCCTTGCGCTTTCAGTTCGTTGATGAATGCGAAACCGGTGTCCGACATCGCGAGAGACAGGAGTTGTTCGTCAGTCGGACGGCCGAATCCCTGTCGGCTGAGCTCGCTGGCGAATGAACTACTCTGAGCAAAAGTGAAATGGCCCGAGCCGTTTCCATTCTTGAACCAACCTTCGAAGTTGAACGTGCCTGCATCTCGTTTCAGTTGAAACTGAACGTTGGCGCCTGACGAAGACATTACCTGTTCGCGCGTCAAACCCGTCAGTTGATCGAGAGTGATTCCGAAGCTCGTGTTGTTGTAGCTGAAGCCGGTGTCTTTCGCGCGGCGATAACGCATCGTCAGCTCAACTTCGGCCTTGGTGGTTTTGAACTCAATCAGCCACTGGTTGACGGTCGTTTCCTGCGGAGTGGAATAGCTGACTTCGGAAGCTGGGTAGCACGCCCACAAAAGCGTCAGCACGGCGAGCAGGCCGATAAAGCGAATCTTGGTCATGGCAGGCTCCTGGCGAACAGAGGTAGGTCTTCGTCAGAGTAACACCACACTGGAGGGATTTGTGACAGGAAGAGGATTTTCTCGCGCAAAGGCGCAAAGACGCAAAGGTCTGACCTTCGGCTACCAGAGGTTAGACCTTTGCGTCTTGGCGCCTTTGCGCGAGA
>JBIOVO010000257.1:0-8325 GCA_044867735.1 Pyrinomonadaceae bacterium
CAAGATACCGGTGGGATGCGTTACTGAACCCGGCGCCGGTGCAGGCGTATGCAGTAGCGTCGGCGGGGAAGAAGGCGGCGACGACCTCTAAACGCAAGAAGTCGTAAAGAAAAGGAACCACAGATTACACAGATTAAAATCCGGATTTAGATCTGTGTAATCTGTGGTTTGGATCGAGTGAACAGCATTCGCGTTCCGAGTAGCGTCAGCAGCCAGACGATCAACGCCGACGACGCAACCGACCAACCCATACTCCCTGCCACCGGATCGACAAACCCACCCACGACCGCAAGCAACACGCTCGCATTCGTCACCCGCAACGCCAACCGCCGAATGCGCGTGACACTCTGCAACCAATTAATCCGGCGCAACTCCGCCGCCAGATAATCGTCATCATTATTCAACTGCATGTAGTAGTCGCCTTCGCTGCGCGCATAGCGCGCGAGGGACTGCTCCGAAGTCACACGTGCAGCTTCGTGATAGTGATGAATGACGTGGGCCAACTTCCCTTCCCGCAACGCAAGGTCAGCCAGTCCGACTCTCGCCTTGAAATTACCACTATCGAGATCGATTACCTTTTGCAGTGCGCGCCGCGCGTGTCTCGCATCGCCACACTCCAAAAAGCTCTCGCCAATCAACGGCAGCAACACGAGATCGTTCTCGGCACGAATGCTCGCGAGTCGTAAAGCCGCTCTCGCTCGCGCCAGCAAACGCGCATCCGCTTGTGCACTCGCCTGCGAACGCAACAAACGCGCAAAATCGTAAATCAACCACGCGCCATGCGGCCGCACATTCAGCGCACGTCGAAAGGCTTCGCCTGCTTCACGCAAACGACCCGAAACGCGCAACTCGTTTCCGAGGCGACGCAGCAGACGCGCTCGTTCAAGCTCTTCGGGAGTTGCCGGCGTGCGTGGCGCTTCGCGGTTTGATTTGCCACCGAGCCGGAAGTCGGAGTTAGTAATATCGAGAATATCTGACGACGCGAGCTGCGACAGTTGTGTCTTGCGATTCAAGAAGCGCGGCTCGTGCAGATAGTCACGCAAGTCGCGACTGCGATTGTCGAGTTTGCTTTCGTGAATGAGCGGAAAGAGTCCGCGCACAAAGTGGCGGTAGTAGTGACCACCGGAAACAATGACAAACTCTTTTCCCTTCCCTGTGATCTGGGTGCGATAGCGATAACGAACGCGCCCACCTCGTCGCAACGTGCGCACTGCCTGTGTTTCCACAGTTTCAAAATCGTCGAGCGCGAGTTGTTTGCGATAACCGAAGAGCAGATGCAGCAGAGACGCGACCGGACCTTGTCGTCGCAACGAGCGTCCATCAAACGCGATGCGATCGCTCAGAGCAAGCACGGGAATGACAATCCACGCTCCGATTAATAATGCGATACCAACTGCGTCGTAATGCGCGCGGAGGAGCAGGGCCGCGGCGAAAGTAATCACACTTGCAACTGCCAAATATGGACCAGGAGAAACACGTACGCTGGCAATGATGGGATTCTTGTCAGCGCGTTCGCGTTCTTCTCGTACCTCGGAGAGGACCGGCAGGCTATTGAACTCTTTTGTTTCGTTCATCCTTCTATTGTCGCACCGGGCATTCAACGGGCACTTCAAGTGAGAAACTGCCTCGCGTTCTGCCCGGCTCAGTGTAACGCAAGTCAGCCAATTGAACGAGAGTTCGCGTGGTGCATCCGGGCTCTGCGAGTTGCAGTACCGGAAATCGTGCAAAACCCAAAAACACGTGCACGGGTCTTTGCGACGAAACCAACTCCATCAATTCAGGTGTTTTGACGTAACGCGCCGGATTTTCGACCTGTGTGACGTCGAATAAACCCAGGTTAAAGCGATACGTCGCGCGATCCGTTTCAAAAACACAGTCCCAGCGAAATGGATTTGCAAGCGTCGGCATTGCGGCCAACCGGCTAACGGTCTCGCCCTGTTCTGCGGCGATTCGCACGGCTTGTCCATTAGACTTCGCAAGCGCCATTGAGTGCGCCAAACCAAGCAAACTCCAGTAACAAAGCACGAGCGCAAAGGCGATATATGGAATTCGGCTGCCCCAACGTTCTCGCGCACCTTTCACAAACAGAACGATGAACGCGACCAGCGCCAGTATCCATAAAATCGCAATGAGCGGCGGATTCGGCAAACTGCTGCTGGGCGGACTCGCAACTATAAGGAGAGTCAGTAACGTTGCGATGCCTCCCCAAACGAACCGCGAAGTCTTCGTTTTTCCCGTCATTAGAAAGCAGGCGCCGCCGAGTATTAACCAGAGATACGGGTCGACAATGAAAACGAGATCGCCGTAAGACCAGCGTGGACTCCAAGGCAGGAAAAACCGGATCCCATAGTTGTTTGTCCAGTCGAGTAAAGGGTGAGTCGTGCTCACGATGAACGAGGCGATCAGTAGTCCTTTTAGTTTTGCTTGAGAAGGTCGGTTGCGAAATCGCGACCAAAGACGGTCAACCCCATAAAAGATCAAAGGCACCAGCAGGGCAAGCGCGACAACCCCGACGATGGCGTGCGTGATGCCGCGGTGGTGTTGCAGGAACGTCCAACGATCCCCAAAAGCAAGCACAACGATGTCGCTGTCGGGAGCATTTGCTGCAATCACGCAGAGAAACGTTGCGCCTGGAGACAATTTTTCCAACCCCGCTTTGGCCGCAGTAAGTCCGACAAGTGAGTGGGTCAAGTTGTCCATTTAACGCCCAGCGTCAGCTAATCTGTGGAGTCGTTTCGTGGGTTAACCTGCTAAAGCTGTCTCGGGTGGAAGCTGGGCATAGCGATCGGGATCTAGTTTTTGTAGCTCTTCGGCTGCTTCACGAGCGGCCGACGAGGTCGGTGCGGGAAGATTGTCGGGCCCTTTGGCCTTGCGCGAGGCATCCACGATGTTGAAAAGCAGATCGGCGGCTTCTTTCTTCTTGCCTTGCTTTTCATAAACTTTCGCGAGGCGCAGGTTCGCGGTTTCAGCGGGCACGGTGGCACTGTTGAGCTTGACTAGCTCGGTATAAAGTTTGGTGGCCTCGTCGTATTTAGCGTCGCTCTCATAGGTTTGTGCCAGAGCAAACTTCGATAACACGGCCACTTCGGGAACACTGCTGTTGGTCATGTCAGCCAACTCGCTAATGCCTTTTGCCCGGTCGAGAGCCAGACGATTAACGGCCGTGAAATAGCGTGCTTCTGAGCGGTACGGGTCGCCGTATTTCGCAGCTACCGCTTCGAATATCTCGATGGCGCGCTGCGACCGTTCCTTCTCGGTTGCAAACGTCAGTTCGGTGGCGCCTGGAATTGGGCTCGCCATGACCGGCGCCTTGGCGATCGTGATGCCACGTCCGAGGGCTTGCTGGGCTTCGTCGTTCTTGCGATTACTCCATTTTACGAAGAAGAAAACGATGAGGCCGGCGAGCACAAGGCCGCCCAAACCATAGAGAATCGTGCGTCCACGGCCCTCGAGCACATTGCCGAGTCGGTCAAGAAGACCCATAGTTGTGTCGCGGAAACGGTCATGTTGCAACTCACGCGCACGTTTTTTCTTGTACTTTGCCACTGGTTTTCCTTTTGCAAGCCTATATGGTCGGCCGCGTTCTTGGGTGTATGATTAGCGGAAAAACTGTCACTCTAATGGGGCGTACAAAAAGTTGTCAAGGCAAGCAAGCTAAAAGTCAGCAACCGTGAACGCATCTAAGACACGTATGAATTTTTCTCGGAAAGATCGGGAACAAAAGCTGTGGCTCGGGTGTCTAAGTGGCAGCCTGTCCGGGAAAGGGCAAAAATCAGTACCTGCTCGGATTCCCGCCCCAGGGGGTGATCGATGAGCTACGGAGAGCCAATAGCCCTCCGCGGGCAAGTGGATTTAGAGCAGGTTGCCACGGCGACCGAAGCCGATGTGCGGCCTCAAGCGGAAGGCCAGTTCATTGAAAGACTAAAGCGTGGCGATGCGGCCGCTTTCGAGACCCTCGTCAATGAACGCTCCGGTGAGATTTATGGCTTGCTTTATCGCCTGACTGAGAACGGCGAGGAAGCACGCGACCTGACACAGGAAACTTTCCTTCGCGCTTTTCAAAGTATCGGTCATTTCAGAGGCGACTCGGATCTGCGAACCTGGATCTACCGGATCGCGATAAACCAGGCGCGTAATCGTTGGCGCTGGTGGCGCCGGAGGCGGCGCGACGTGACCTTCTCGATTGACGCCCCTGATGTTACCGGAGCAAGGTCAGCGCTGATTGCTACGCTCAAAGCGGATAAGGTTCCTGATCCCGAACAGGACACTCTCGCGCACGAACGCGAGCGAGCGTTGCGGAAAGCACTCGGGAGTTTGAGAAGAGTTTATCGGGAAACAGTTGTCCTGCGTGACATTGAAGGATTTGCCTACGAGGAAATAGCAGCCACGCTCGACATCAGCGTCGGAACAGTGAAGTCTCGACTGGCGCGTGGACGCCAGGAGCTTCGGCGAAAGTTGGAAGGATCTTTGTAATTGCCGATTTCCGGTTGTCGTTCGGAAATCGCAAATATTCGGATGGCTGATCCGCCCCGGCTCACGAAACTCGGTGCCAAATGGGTCGAAGTGAGAAAACGGCGGGCTCAAGGCTTCCGTAGGGGCATGATGCGGGCGTATTGAAACGTGGCCAGCAACACCCGTTGAAAGCATCGCTCACTCAAGCCTGAAGGGGTTGCCCTAAACTTGTCGGAGTTGCTTCTTTGCCAACAAAGGGAGCAGCCGGGGTTGATCAGCCATCCGAAACACTGCTAATCGGAAATATCCTATGTCTTGCGAAGAAACCAGACAGTCGCTTTCGTTGTACGTAGACGATTGTGTGTCTCTCCCGACTCGGGTAGCAATCGATCAGCATTTAGATCGCTGTCCAGTGTGTCGCAGTGAGCTTGCTGGGATGCGCTCGCTGACTCGTAGCTTGAGGTCAATGGTACGTCCGACGGTACCGGTAGATCTCGCGTTCACGATCAACGACTTGATTACTATCGAGGTTATTGCGCGCCGCCAGGCGCCAAATCCTTCACTTGGTCATCGCATCGCGCGTTTCCTCGAACCACGACTGATGCCCTACACAGTGGGCTCGTTTGCGTCAGTCATCATGTTCTTCATGATGTTTACTGCTCTTCGCCCGCACTTCGTCGCACTGCGTGAGGCGGCGATTCAGCGAAGCGGTGTGATCATGGTCCATCCGAGTGACCCGGTTCTTGATCTTTACAAGCCGGTGACTGCGGTAACATTTTCCGCGAGCCGTGCTCCTTTCGCGGAGCAGTCACCGAGCTTAAATCCTGGCGGAGCCCTCGCTGCGCTGACTCGTGCTTACGCACACCCACACACCCATTACTATGGCGATGCTGACGAGATGATCGTCGTGACTGATGTTTTCAGTAACGGCTCCGCATCGTTGGCGGACGTGGTCCATGCGCCGCGTGACAAGCGGATGCTGGACGAGTTTGAGTTTGCCTTACGTCAGGACGCCGCTTTCGTCCCTGCCTCACTCGACCGCCGCCCGGACACTATGCGTGTAGTGTTCGCGGTGCAGAAGGTCGATGTAGACGATCGCTACTGAATTAAGAAACAAAATTCTTGATTTCCGCAGAGGGGCTGGAGTAGATTGCCGCTCGACCAATTTGGCTTTCTCACGGGAGTCCTCATATGCGTCCTCGCTCCGCTCAACGTTCCGCGCTGCGAATCCTCGCGGCGTTAGTCATCTGTTCTGCGTTGATTCCGATTCCAAATGTTTCATCGCTCTTGTTCCGTGCCGCGCACGGGCAAGGTCAGCGTCCGGAGCGAAAGGAGCACCCAAGGCCTGACAAACCCGAAGGTGACTTACCGAATCTTGACGACGCGCAAAACGAGTCGCTGCTGGAACGCGAACCGCTTCCGCCGGTCCACTCGACAATACGTTCGAGACAGAATGAAGGTAAGCCTTGGGACGGACGCCGCGTCGGCGATCCAGATCCACCAGCAGATCAGGACCAAGCCATCAGCGCCGAGCGAGCGAACGGCAAGTCACACAGAACCGAGCGCGGTAACGCCGGGTCTACGCCACGAGTGCGTAACCACACACTCCGCTCTCACGCCTCAAGACGGCCAAATTCACCGCCACCAGTTCCAGACAATCAATTCGTTCAGAACTTCTTCACCTGGGCTCTACTACGCAACCCCTCCAGCGCAGAGTCAACCTACTGGCACGACCAGTTGCGCGTGGGCTACGCGCAGGGTCAAGGCTCCTTGAAACTGGCCGCCATCGAGTTTGGCCGAACACTGTTTGAATCGGCTGAGTACGCAGCGCGTAACCGGAACGCGCACTGGTACGTGTATGACCTCTACAAGACCTACTTGATGCGGGATCCCGACGCGACAGGGTGGACGAATTGGGAAAACCTCGTCCCCACCCACGGACGAGAATACGTTCGCCGTGGTTTTGAAGAGTCAACTGAGTTCGCTACGTTACTGACCACCATCACACCTAACGGTTCGCCCACCTCCGCCGCCTCGTCCTTAGTCACCGCACGCATCGATCCGCGCAACCAACCCGGTAACGGCATGCCAGCGCGCGACGCAAACTGGAGTGTGCCACTGCTGAGCTTGCCGGGACGGGCAGGACTGGATCTGGGTCTGACTCTTTCCTACTCATCGCAGGTGTGGACGCGTTCTGGCCCATACATCTATTTCGATGAAGACAACGGCTTTCCCAGTCCCGGCTTTCGCCTCGGCTTTCCTACGGTGCAGAAGAAGGTCTTCGACGCGCAAACCGCAAGGAATGCTTATCTGTTATTAACAGGTGGCCGGCGTGTTGAACTGCGGCAGATTGGTACTTCGAACACTTATGATGCGGCTGATTCGTCTTATCTGCGGTTGTACGACAACGGTGCGACCTTGCTCGTCTATTCGACCGACGGTACGAAGATGAGCTTCACCGAAGCTAGCGGCGAATATCGTTGCGTCGAGATCAAGGATCGCAACGGCAACTACATCACAATCAGCTACAACACTCTCGGCCGGATCACGACGATCACTGACACACTTGGACGCGTCATCAACTTCAACTATGACAGCAATGCGAACCTGATCTCGATCACGCAAGCGTGGAGCGGACAACCGTCGCATCAGTGGGTCAGTTTCGGCTGGAGCACGCGGAACATGCAGTCGAGCTTTTCCCAGGTTGGCGTGGTCGGCACAGCGAATGGCACTACCCTCCCCGTGATCACCCAAGTTAACCTGAACGACACTTCATACTTCACTTTTGATTACACGAACTCGTTACAAATGTCGGTGATCAGGAACTACTTCGGCACAACGGAACGCAACTCGACGAGCTTCACCTATGAAACTCCTGCGAGCGATGTCCCTCGTTTGTTGAGCAGTAGTGTCACCGGGCGCAACTGGACTGGGATTAATGGCGTGCCCGCGCAAGTCACCACGCAGTACAGCGTGGCCGGCGATGGCGCGTGTGTGCTGACCGCTCCCGATGGAACCATCTACAAGGAATACTACGGCACCGGCTGGCAAAAGGGCCTGACGTTGACAAGCGAAGTTTGGTCCGGAGGTGTCAAGCAGAAATGGATCACTTCCGCGTGGACGCAGGACAACACGTCAGTTAGTTATGAAACCAACCCACGCGTGAGTGAAACGAATGTCTACGACGCGAGCGGTAATCGCCGTCGCACGACAATCGATTACGGCGGGTACGCGCAGTGGGGGCTGCCTTATGCGGTACGCGAGTACGCGGCTGATGGAACGACCGAAATCCGGCAGACCGTCACCGACTATCATCTTCCCCAACCCTATCTCGACCGCCGCATCATCGGGTTGGTTTCACAGGTGCAGCTCGCGAGCGGAGGTCAGTGGCAAAGTAAAGTCACCTACACCCACGACGATCCGGCAAGACTTCACGCTGTACCCGCGGCGGCAACGCAGCACGACACTAGCTATAACTTATCTCTCACAACGCGTGGTAACGTCACTGCTGTCTCGCGCTGGGATGCAAACGACGTCAACAATGCAGCAAAGAAATTGACCAGCTACACAAACTACTACAACACCGGCACGCCGAGTTCGAGCACGGATCCCGCAGGCCACCAGAGCAGCATCACCTACGCGGACTCATTTTCCGACAACATTAACCGCAACACGTTTGCTTATCCAACGACGGTCACAGATGCAGGCGGTTTCAGCTCCAACCTGCAATACAACTTCGACTTCGGCGCCACCACACGCACACAGTCGCCGGCACCCGCCGGCCAATCGCAAGGCGCGATCCAAACGATGAATTACAACAGTCTGGGCCAACTCGAACGGGTCACGACCACAAACAACGGGGCTTACAAACGT
>JBIOVO010000258.1:0-4053 GCA_044867735.1 Pyrinomonadaceae bacterium
ACGACGCGTGTGCGGCCACGCACCGTGGAGAAGCCCGCGGATCGGCCATAGGGACGGGCGGGGGCAAGCCCCTCTTCCTGACTGCGCCTTTCTTATGACTGTTAGTCTCCTTTGATACCTCAGGCAAGGACAAGTTAGGAAGAGGGGCTTGCCCCCGCCCGTCCCTATGGCCGATCCGCGGGCTTCTCCACGGTGCGTGGCCGCACACGCGTCGTCGCGGCGGGCTCGGCCAGACGCTTCTCGATCTCATCGTGCGCGATCTCGGCAGCTTCAGCGACGTATGGTTGGTGTGAATCGCGAAACGGCTTGACCAACTCGAGCGTCTGCGCGTCGCCAATGCGCGCGAGCGCTTTCAACAACCCGGCATTAATCCGCGGCACATTTGTACTCCGCTTCAAAAACGGATACAGCACATCCGGACTCTCCAGCTCCGATAGGTAGCCGATCGCCTGCTCCTGCCGTCCCGAATCCAACTCATCGACGATTCGATAGAGCGCCTCGGAGCGTCCCATGCGATACAACGCCCAGTCGAGCGCGAGCCGCACTTCCTGGTTGTTCTCCTGCAACCGATATCCCTCAACCAGCTTGCGCTGATCGGTCGCCGCCAGACGCGCGAGCGCTTCCGCACTACGCTGCCGCACCAACGCATCGGTGCTGTTCAGTTGTTTCGCAAAGTCAGAAGGGTTCGAACGCGCATCGACGCCATCGATGGGCGACTGGCCCAGCGCCGTCCCTACGCAAACGAACAACAAGAGGGCAACAAGATTTACTTTGGTCATGACTTCTGATCCGTTGTTAATCCGTCACGTCTATGGCTGCTTCTTCCTGAGAAGGGCCGTGTTTAGATCCAGCTCTGAAACCGGAATCACTTCCACATTCGCATACTTCTTCTGCAACTCCGGCAGGAACGCCTTCGCATTGCCGACTATGATGAGATTACTCGTCTTCGCGTCCAACCGCGTACCTGCAAACTTCTGAATGTCCGCAGTCGTGATCGATTGCACGTTGTTGATGTAACGATTGATCTCGTCCAGTCCCATACCAAACAACGCCAACGTTCCCACCTGGGCCACAAGGCCATTGACCGTTTCGAGACTCCGAGAGAAGCCTCCGATCAATACCGCCTTACGCGGCGTTAACTCCACATCAACCGGCGGCGATGACGACAATCGGCTAATCTCACCCATCAGCAGATCTGCGACCACCGCGCCAGACTCATTCTTTGTCTGGGCCGAGGCGACGAACGGTCCAACATCGCGCCGAGCGTCAAGATTACTTCCGGCCCCATAACTCAAACCGCGTTTGATGCGAATCTCCTGATTCAGCCGGCCTGAATAACCGCTCAGCACTGAGTTGGAGACGATCCCTCGAAAATAGTCCGTGTCCTTGCGGTTGATACCCGTACGAGCGAGGTAGACCGCGGCCTGACCGGCGTCCGGTTTGTCGATCACAACCACGCGCCCTGTCTTGTTCGCTGCATTCTCCGACGCCGTCGTTAAGGTGGGCAACGGAGTTGACGGCTTTTGCCAGTCGCCAAAATATTTCGTGGCAAGTGCGAAAGCATCCTTAGCGGTCGTGTCGCCGCCGATGATGAGAATCGCGTTGTCGGGCCGGTAAAGCCGCCCGTGCATCTTAGTGATGTCCGCGGGCGCGATCCGCGCCAACGACTCAGCAGTTCCGCTCACGGGATGACCGTAAGGACTGTCGCCGAAAATAACTCGCGCCGCTACCCAGCGTCCGATTGTTCCCGGATCGCCGAGACCGAGCGTGATGTTGTCGAGATACTGTTGCCGCAGCCGTTCAACCTCTTCACTCTTGAACGTCGGCCGCCGCACCACGTCCGCCAGTATCTCCATCGCCTGCGGGATCTTCGACGACATCACACCGACATTCGCGAACGAAGAGTCCCAACGCGCTCCCGAATCGAGCGAGCCGCCGAGACTTTCGATCTGTTGCGCAATCTGCGTTGCGTCGCGGCTCTGCGTTCCCTTTGTAAGCAGGTTGGCAGTCATGTCAGCCAAACCGGACATTTCAGGCGGATCCACTTCGCCACCGTTCTTGATCAGCAACTGTGCCGCGATCAACGGCGTCTCGTGACGCTCGATGACGATCACTCGCAAACCGTTGGGAAGTGTTTGCTCAGCCGGCTTTGGAAATGTTCCCGTTCGCGGCTGTGCGGGCGGCGGTGGTGTGGCTTGCGGCGTTTGTGCGTTGACGAAGATCGGAAGCAGGAGAATCGAAACAGCAAGGAGTAATCGTTTCATCTTATCTGCCCTCCTTCGCCGGCTTCGCTGATTCAGGCAGATAGTACAAAACCAATCGATTGTTATCGGCGAAGTACTTTTTCATCACTCGTTGTATGTCGTCGGCAGTCACCGCCTGCAACCTTCCGAGATCAGTGTTCACTCGCGACGGATCGCCCAATAAGACCGCAGCTTCTCCCAATGCCAGAGCCTTTCCGTTACTCGTTTCGCGTTGACGCAGTTGATCGGTGATGATCTGGTTCTTCGCTTTCTCCAGCTCCGCGGCCGAAACAGGCGCGTCCTGGAGTTTTTTGACCTCGGCTAACAACGACTTCTCGCCTTCCTCGGGCTTCTTCCCTTCCGACAAGACCGCCGTCAACACGAAGAGACTCGCGTCCTCACGAGTTTCGGAGCTGGAGTTAACTTCGGCGGCCAACTGCTGTGTGTAAACGAGGGCGTTGTAGAGTCTCGAAGACTCACCGCCTGAAAGAATCACGTCCGCGATGCGCAGCGCGTCAGAATCCGGATCGGCCTGCTTCGGCGTCAGGTAAGTCAACCCAACTGCCGGCAGATCGTTGCTGCCGTAATCCGTCAAGCGAATCTCAGCTTTGCGCATCGGTTCTTTTGTCTGCACGCGCGGCAGCGGCTTCGACGGCTTTGCGATTGAACCAAAATACTTGTCGATCCACGCATCGAGTTGTGCTTGATCGAAATCACCGACGACGACCAGCGTCGCGTTGTCGGGACGGTAATAAGTGGAGTGAAAGTCCTGCACGTCCTTGAGCGAAGCGGCGTCGAGATCTTCGATACTGCCGATCGTCGGCCGTTTATAAGGATGCTCGAGAAAAGACTTCTGCTGTAGCAAATACTCGAAGCGACCGTAAGGCGGCGCCAGCACCCCTTGCCGGTACTCTTCCTTCACCACGTCTCGCTCTGACTTGAAATTCGGATCGTCGACGTTGAGCGCCGAGAGTCGATCGGCTTCCGCCCAGATCAGCGTCTCGAGATAGTTTGACGGCACGACTTCGAAATAGACCGTCACGTCGTCGGAAGTAAACGCGTTATTGAAGCCGCCCACGTCCTCGGTGAGTCGATCCATCATCTCCGACTTCATGTTCTTCGTACTCTTGAACATGATGTGCTCGAAGAGATGTGCAAAGCCGCTGCGCTTGTCGGGATCGTCTTTGGAGCCGACGTGATACCAAACCTGAATCGCGACCGTCGGGCTGGAACGATCAGCAGCACTGAGCACTCGCAGACCGTTCGCAAGGGTGCGATCGGTAAACTTGAGCTGTGGCATTCGGGTTTGCACGAGCGCCGGCGATTGACTGCTCACAAGCAGACAGATGACAAGGATTACGCGAATTGAGTTACGAACCATCCAGTTTTCTCCGGTATCAGAGGCGGACTCTAGTCGATGTCTAACGGGTTAATGTAGGGTTTGTCTTTGTCTTTCTCAGCCCGTTTCATTGCTTCCTGAAACTTCTCTTCAAGAATGCGGTCGCGGTCTTTCATCGAGCTTAGTTCCTGGGCGAAGATCTGCTCGCGCATTTGCTTCTGCTTATCCAACCCTTTGACCATCTCATCAAACGAGGCCAGCGGTTTTGTCTTCTCTTCGTGCGACAGCATCGCACCGGTTTGCGCAACGATTGTCAGCGTCGCATCGCAGCAGGGACAAATGATGGTAAACCTCGAACTATCTGCCATAGGGGTGTGCCTCCTTGTCGGCGCTTAGTATAGCAGTCTAAAAAGGGATTTCTCACGCAAAGGCGCAAAGGCGCAAAGTAAAGACCTCCGGAAACCGTTAGGT
>JBIOVO010000259.1:0-3336 GCA_044867735.1 Pyrinomonadaceae bacterium
AATCGGATCTTCGACAGTAGGTGCTATGCAATCCGGCATCTATCACGGCTATGCTGGTTTGGTTGATGGTGTGTTGGAAAAGATGATTGCTGAGATGAATACCGAACCACGTGTAATCGCCACCGGCGGACTTGCGCCGCTCATCGCGGAGGCGTCGAGGTTTATCGAAAAAGTTGACGGCACACTCACGCTGGACGGTCTGCGTCTGGTGTATGAAAGAACCAGGCAGGTTTGAACTACTTCAACTACTTCACTGAAATCGAAGACGCATTCGTCAGGCGGCGCGGCAAGCATCTCTTTCTGAGTCCGATGGATTGGGCTTTGATGGAGACATGGAAACAGCAGGGGATTCCATTACACATTGTTCTTCGTGGCGTAGAAAAATCGTTTGACTCTTACGAAGCGAAGCCCCGCAAGCGAACCATTAAGACACTACTGTACTGTCAGGAAGAGGTTGAAGCGCAGTTCGCGGAGTGGGTCGAGTCTCATGTGGGTTCCGCTGTCGAAGGAGAGAGTTCCGAGACCGACGAGACAAAGTTTTCATTTGCGGCGATCGCCGACCATCTCAAGCGCAGCCGGAAGGCTCTGTCCGAACTCGCGAGGTCGAGAACACAGCCAGACGATCTTTGCGAGGCGCTTACGCGAGCGCTGGCTTTGCTTGGCGACATCGAAAACGATTTTGCGAGCAGCACGACGCTCGACACGCGCAAACTGGAAGACTCGTTGACCGGTCTCGAAAGAATGCTCAACGATTCGATGTTTTCGGTCGTCAGCTCAGATGTGCTGGAAGAGTTGAAAAACGGGATCAAAGAACAACTGAAGCCTTATCGTCGAGAGATGGAGGCTGCGGTTTACAACCAGATGTTCGAGAATTTGATGCTCAAGCGTTTGCGGGAATACTTGGGAGTGCCGCGGCTGAGTTTGTTTTATGCTTGATTTTGGCCGCAGATTTACGCGGATTTAAAACGGATCAGAATGGGGTTTGAGGTTGACGTTGAACGGATTCTTCCTGGTGGCATGGGGTTGGCCCATGCGAATGGAAAGACTGTCTTCGTTTCACTTGCGGCGCCCGGCGACCGCGTGCGAGTGCGAGTTGAGCGCGAGCAGGGGAATGTGTTGTTTGCCGTAATCGAAGAGATCCTTGCGCCTTCGCCGTTGAGAATTGAGCCGCCGTGTCCGTATTTTGGCCGCTGTGGTGGTTGCGACTTTCAGCAACTCACTTACGAAGCGCAACTCGCCGCGAAGGCTGAGATCATTCGCGATTGTCTGCACCGGATCGGGCGTCTCGAAGATGTTCCGGAGATTGTCGTCACGCCATCGCCAAACAACTGGCGTTACCGGATGCGCGCGATGTGGCAGATCGATCAGGACGAGCGGACCATCGGTTATTACGAACGTGGGTCGAGACGTGTTTGCGACGTCGTTGATTGTGCGGTTTTGCGGCCGGAGTTACAGGCAAAGCTTGAAGCTGTTAGAGCGACGGAGTGGCGGGAGTTTCCGGCCGGCTTGAAACATTTGGATGTGGTGGCTGGTGAGGATGCGGTCTCGTTTGCTCCTCCGTTCGCGAAGTTTGAGACGCAGGAGTTGAGTTTAACTGTTCGAGGCGAAGTTTACCGCTACAACGCTGAGGCGTTTTTCCAGATCAATCCGTCGTTGCTTGGGCCGCTGATCGACTTTGCGCTTGCGGATGCGTCTGGCGAGAGCGCGCTCGATCTTTACAGTGGTGTGGGGTTGTTCACGCTGCCGTTGTCTCGACAGTTCAGCAAGGTTTTGGCTGTCGAAGCGAATCCAATGGCCGCGCGTTTTGCGCGTCGCAACCTGCAGGAGGCCGGATTATCAAACGCGCGCATTATCACAGCGACAGTTACCGACTGGTTCAGAAGTGGTCCGACTGCTTCTGTCGATTTCGTCCTGCTCGATCCACCACGAGCGGGGGCTGAGTCGGCTGTGATCAAAGGCATGCTCGATCTTCAACCGGCGTCGATCTCATACGTTTCGTGCGACCCGGCAACCCTGGCCCGCGATCTCAAAAAACTCCTCGCGGGCGGCTATGCTCTTGATTCGATCCTTGCATTCGATCTCTTTCCCCAAACCCACCACGTCGAAACCGTGGCACGTTTTAGCCGCGGATGAACGCGGATACCTTGCAAATCTTGTAATCTTGTTGGAAATTTACTCACAACAATGCGTCCTCACCGAAGTTTGTTTAGTCAGCATCCTCTTGCTCAACTCGCCGCGGCGTTTGCTGCGGGTATCTGCGCAGTCAATTTCCTTCAGATAAAACTGAGTGTTTCGTTTGCTCTGGTGTGTTCGGTGGTTTCGCTGATCCTGCTGCTGAAGAAGCGTTTGCAGATCGCCGGGTTCATCTTGCTCGCAGCGTTTTTCTTCAGCGGCGCGGTGCTCGCCGCGTTGGATCAGCGTACTAACAACTCAAGCGGTATCAGGAATCTCGTTGACCAGCCATGCACGCTTACGGGTTGGCTTGATGGCCCACCTGAATTTGCACGCGATCGGGTTTATCTTTCGTTGCGTGTAGAAGAACCTGCACAAGGCCGTGTCTCGCTGTTAGTACCACTCAAGAAACAGGAATTGCAGCTTCGCTATGGCACGCGGATTCGTGTGAACACGACACTCGAGCGTGAGGGTGGTTACCGGAATCCGGGTGTATCCACGTTGGCAGAGTTCCTCGACCGCAACGGTTACGACGCGAGCGGGATCGTCAAGAGTCCGGCATCGATTACGCAACTGGATGACAAGCGAGTATTTCCGCCGCTTGCATGGCTCTACGCGTGGCGCGCGCGTTTACAACAACAGATCGATGCGCGGTTTGCACCGGAGACCGCGGGCGTGTTGGACGCGACCCTGCTCGGCAATCGTTACAACCTCTCATACAGTTCGTCGGAACGCTTTCGCGAAGGCGGCACTTTCCATGTCCTCGTCATCAGCGGACTTCACATCAGTTTTATCGGCGGCATCGTGTTTGTTCTCATACGCCGTTTGACGAGGCGAAGGCTCCTCCAGTTCCTCTTGCCTGCCGGGATCGTTTGGACTTATTCGATCGCTGTGGGAGCCGACGCTTCGGTTGTTCGGGCCGCACTTATGTTCACCTTTGCAGCACTGGGGACGATCGTGGTCCGGCAATCCAATTCACTGAATGCCCTCGGCGCGGCAGCCCTCGTGCTATTGATTCACAGTCCGAAAGAGATCTTCGATCCGTCGTTTCAACTGACATTCTTGTCGGTGCTGGCAATCGTCGTGGTCGCCTGGCCCTTGCTTTTGAACCTATCAGCTATCGGTTCATGGTATCCATCGCATTCCACTCCTTATCCGCCTGTA
>JBIOVO010000260.1:0-10823 GCA_044867735.1 Pyrinomonadaceae bacterium
CTCCAGGACCACCTGCCGGCGGCGGTCAGGAACGGCCCGGCCGTTTCGATCAGCAGCCGGAAATAAGACCTTACGAACGTGTGATCACCAAGGAAGCCAAATCGGATGAAGGCCTCTTCACAGTGCATACGCTCAAGGAGAAGGTCTATTACGAAATCCCAAAGAACGAGTTGGACAAAGAGTTTCTTTGGGTGAGCCAGATCGCGAAAACCACGCTCGGTGTTGGTTACGGTGGTCAGGCGGCGGGAAATCGAGTGGTGAGATGGGAGCGCAAGGGAAATCGCATCCTACTCAGAAATATCGTTTACGACGTGGTCGCCGATCCGAAGCTACCCGTAGCGCGTGCGGTGCAGGCGGCAAACAACGACACGATCATCATGTCGTTCAACATCGAAGCGCTCGGCAAAGACGACTCAGCAGTGATCGATGTCTCGCGGCTGTTTACGACTGAGGTCACAGAGTTCAGCGCCCGTACGCGTTTGCGCGCTCGCGGCTTTGATGCGTCGCGCTCCTTCATCGAAAAGACCAAGTCGTTCCCGACGAATATCGAAGTCGAGGTCTCGCAAACCTACACTTCGCCACCGGATTCGACTCCGGCAGGTGGCGGTGGACCACAACCTCCGCCGAATCCGTTTGCCGCGGGTATGCGTGCCGGAACAAACGCGACCGTGGTTATGCACTACAGCATGGTGAAGCTGCCCGAGAAACCGATGATGCCGAGACTCTTTGACGAGCGCGTTGGTTACTTTTCGGTGCGTAAGACTGATTACGGCGCCGACGAACAGCGCGCGGCGCAACGTCGTTATATCACTCGCTGGCGGCTGGAAAAGAAGGATCCGAATGCCGAGATCTCAGAGCCGGTGAAGCCGATCGTTTACTACATCGATCCGGCGACGCCAACCAAGTGGATTCCCTACATCAAGCAGGGAATTGAAGACTGGCAGCCCGCCTTCGAGGCCGCCGGTTTCAAGAATGCGATCATCGCTAAGGAAGCGCCTTCAAAGTCAGAAGATCCTTATTGGGATCCGGAAGATGCGCGCTACTCGGTGATTCGTTATCTGCCGTCCACGATCGAGAATGCCTCGGGACCGCATATCCACGATCCCCGCACGGGCGAGATTCTCGAATCGGACATTCAGTACTACCACAACGTGATGAACCTCAACCGCAACTGGTACTTCGTGCAGGTTGGTCCACTCGATCCGCGTGCTAAGAAGCTGCCGTTGCCGGATGATCTGATGGGACGTTTGGTCCGCTATGTCATCGCGCACGAGGTGGGACACACGCTTGGTTTCCAGCACAACATGAAAGCCAGCGCGACGTATCCGGCGGATAAGGTTCGCGATCCGCAGTGGCTCAAGACCATGAGTCACACGCCGACCTTGATGGACTATTCGCGCTTCAACTACGTGGCCCAGCCCGAGGACAATATTCCGCCTGAGTCGCTCGTTCCGCAGATCGGACCCTACGACAAGTGGGCCACGATGTGGGGCTACAAACCGATTCCGGGAGCAGGCACACCCGAGGAAGAAAAGAAGACGTTGGATCAGTGGGCCAGGGAACAGGACGCAAAATCCTACCTGCGCTTTTCAACCATTAATGCGCGTGGTTCCGATCCGGGGGAAAACACTGAAGCCGTCGGCGACGCTGATGCCATAGCCTCGACCACGCTTGGTATCAAGAACCTAAAGCGCGTGGCTGACATGCTTCTGCCGGCGACTTCGCAACCCGGCGAGCCGTACGAGGACCTTCAGGAGCTCTACGAGCGCATGTTGGGCCAGTGGGCTACTGAGTTAAATCACGTCAGCGGGATCGTAGGTGGCTTTAGTTCGCAACAGAAGCATGGCGGTCAGGATGGTGTGCGGTTTGTGATCGTTCCGAAAGAACGGCAAGCCGCAGCAGTGCGTTTCCTTAACGAGAACGCGTTTGCGACACCGTCGTGGGCGCTCAAACCTGAAATACTGAGACGCATCGAACCGAACGGCGTGATTTCGCGTGTGAATGCGGCGCAGGAGCGCGTGTTGAATTCGTTATTGAACAACGCACGTTTCGATCGTTTGGTGGAGCAGGAAGCGATCGATGGAATGGCTTCGTATCGACCCGCTGATTTCATGTCGGATCTTCGTCACGGTATCTGGAGTGAGCTTGAGGCTGGTCCGGTTCGTATCGATGTCTACCGGCGCAACCTCCAGAACTCGTACATCGACTTGCTTTCGAACAAGTTGAATGTAAGACCGTCGGTTACCGACGACTATCGAGCGTTGATCAAGCAGGAGCTTCGCGACCTGAGTGCGGCTCTGGCAGCGGCAGCGCCGCGCGCGACCGATCGGCAAACTCGGGCTCACCTTGCGGACGCGCGGGATCAAATCGCGAAAGCGTTGGATCCGAAGTTTGCGGCGCCCGCACCGGCGACGCCAACGTTCAATCCGTTTGGTTTTGCGGATGAGTTCCGATTCGATTCGCAGGAGTTGGAAGATTTTAACTGGAGAGATTGTTGGCAAGACTATCCGGTTAGGGTAAGGCTGCGAGAAGACCGATAAGAATTTCTCGCGCAAAGGCGCAATGGCGCAAAGTTCTGACCTTCGGCTGCCGGAGGTCTTAACTTTGCGCCTTTGCGTCTTTGCGTGCAAAAAATACTTGTGATTTCAACGACTCGTGATTCGTTCTCGCTCGAGCAGGTTTGTGGTGTTTTCGGTGACGCTCGCGACAGGATTTGAAAGGGGCGTGTCAGCCAACTCTCGCGGAGGCGAAACGACCTGATCCAATTGTTGTTGCTGTCGACCGGGACGGATCAAGAGTCCTGCGATGATGTGACCCACGCCGCTGGTTACGGGCAGTAAACCCAGGAGCCAGATGACCCTCACGATCGGATCGATTTCGAAGGGAATCTGTGCGATGACTTCGGGTGGAAGCTTCAGGACGAGCGCCGTCGAAAGAAAGTAAAGAAAAACCGTCAGTCCGACCCCGGAGAACAACGAAACCACGCCCTTCGAGATGTGCGCTTCACGTTTCTCCGCCGGAGTCTTCTTCCTTCCAAAACTAATGAATGGCCGGGTTTCTTTCTGCTTTGACTCGGGTGAGATGCTCGCGATCTCCTGATTCATGCGATCGAGCGCGCCGGAAACCTCGTCCGACACATGATCTACCTTCAGTCCCTTGACCATCTCGCGAATTTTCGGCAAAGGACCGCGATCGCTTCTTGCGACCGCCTCACTCAGAGCGACCGCTTTCCCGATCACCTTGAGATTCGCGCCGCAAGTGCGGCAATACTGCGTCGATTGCGATTCAGTACCGCACTGGGGACAGAACATAAAAGTCGAAACGTCGATCGAGTTCGTTAGGTTCCTTCTAAAGGCATTCTCGCGCAAAGGCACAAAGACGCAAAGTCCTGACCTGCAGCTTCCCGGGGGGTCAGAACTTTGCGCCTTTGCGCGAGAATGCCTTTATTCATAGCTCAACGCATCTACCGCATCCTGCCTTGCAGCTCGTAGCGCCGGATAGAGCGCTCCGATGCTGCCTCCGAGCAATCCAACCGCGAGCGCAATCAAGACCCAGCGGGGCTCGATCTCGATAGTCAAACTCGTCGTCCGCATTACCGCCAGCCGCGCCAGCAGCGTAAGCAGCACGCCAACAATCACGCCCAGTAAACTGACGATGATCGCTTCCTGCTCGATCACCCAGGCAATCGAAGTCTTCGACATGCCGAGCGATTTCAGAATTCCGATCTGCCTGGTGCGTTCCGTCACCGTCGTGTACATCGCCAACAGGATCACCAGGAGGCTGATCGCTGCCGCAACGCCCACCACGACCTTGATGAACACATTCAATGCCGGAACGCCACTCGCATAGATTTCAGGAAGATCGCGCGTAAAGATCAGTTGATCGGCCGGAAAGCGCTCGAGGATACGCGCGCCCACGGCGTCCTGTTGCGCCGGATCGTCACAGGCCACCAGGATCGCCGACGCTTTGTTATCGGCGCCTTCCTGTTCCTGCATCGTCTTCAACGGTATCTTGATGCGGCCACCGCCCGGCGGTTCGTAAACACCAACGATCGTGAATTGACGTTCGAAGAGTTTCACCGTGTCGCCTACATTTGCGTTGCGGTTTCTCTTCCACTCCGGATCGATAATCGCCTCATCGCCGGATTGCAGCGCGCGTCCCTCGCGAATCGTGATCCGCGCGAGATTTGCGTACTGGTCGTACTCAATGCCATCGATCAAGCGCTGTCCGAAACCCGAGTCACTCTTGTCAAACGTTTGTCCAAGCGGCGTTGCTGCACGCACGCCGGGAATCGTTGCAAGTTCGGCTGCATGTGACGTTTGCAAGCGAAATTGCGCCCCACCGCCGAGACTGACCGTGCCCGAAGCACGAATCATGATCTCAGCGCCGATGTTTGATTCACGCCGGCCGCGTTCGTGCAACACGCCGCGCGCGAGGCCAACCGTGAACACGATAAGCAGCACTCCAACACCAGTGCCGAGAACGCTAACAGCAGTTCGCGCAGGTCGATGAGCGATATTTGAAAGTACGAGGCTATCCATAAGACGTTGTAAGCGCGGGCTCCGGTCCAGGATGCGGCGCCACGCGTTGGGAAGCGTGCGCCAGGTAAGTACAAGAAGGCCTATGGAGGTCCAGCAAACAATCGCCGCTTTGCGCACGAGCGCGAGTGCGAGACCCGCAGCGGGTTCGAAGCCGAGTCCCTTTTGCAGGATCACTTCAGTGCCGCCTTCGTAAACGCCGATCGTCCCCGGAACAAATGCAAAAGCAAAGTTGATGACTTTGGTCAGCGACTCAATGATGTAAGCCTGGGCCACTTGTGGATTGAACCCCAGCATCTTGAGCGTGACGTAAACTTCCACCACGCTCGCCACGTGCGCGAGCAGGTTGCACGCGATCATCAGGAAAAAAGCACCCGGATGATGCTTGTAAAAATCGTAGACCTTCGATTCAAGGTGATAGATGTGATGGCGGCGTTTGAGTATGACTTTCGGACTGAGGCGCAGTTCGCCGAGACGATCGATAACCCACGTCATCAGCATCACGCGCCGTTTCGCTGCGATCGCGGCAATCACTATCCCTAACGCAGCTACGACCGCGATGATGAAGAGCACCATCGAAACGGCCGGCGGCAGCGGATACGTCGCCAGCATCACGCACGCGCCGCTTAACACGAAAAAGACGACCGAAAGGTTGTAGAGCAGATTGTCGACGACGAGAGCAGGAACGCCGTAAGTTAACGGCACTCTCTTTCTCAGTAGCGCAACTTTCGTCGCCTCACCCAGCAGCGGACCGGTAAACGTAAGAAAACTGATTGCTTCACCGCCGAGTCGCGCTGCAAACGCGTTGCGAAATGTAATCTGACGGTGTTCGGGCGGTACCGCTGCGCGCATCGAGATCGTGCGCAGGAAGTGCCGCAGTCCACTGAGACCCAGGACAACAAAGAAGCCGAAGCCGATCCGCAGGAGGGCGTCGAAGAGAGGCTGGATACCGACGCGATTGATGACGTAGATGAGCAGGCCAAGACCGAGCAGAAAGGCCAGCGTCTGAAGCCAAACGAAAGATCTTCGCGTGTTCCTGGTTGTGGTTTCGGGTTCTTCGACGAGTTCTTCGGTATCACTGGTAGTCCAGTTGTCGGCGAACTCTTCTCTCGATTCGATCAAGGCGATGCACTCACTCCGTTAGCTGTAGCCTTTGGTTTTTCCTGCCAGTCAGGCAGCAGCTCCTTCACGACATGTCCCGGGAAAGTTCTGAATCCTTTTTCCCAGAGTTCTGGCACAGGGCTGTTATCATCGCGTAAATTCCCGCTTATTGCCAGCAGGGTCGGCAAAAAACTCAGACTGTCGTAAGGCGCTTCGATGTTTATTGCGTGTGGAATCCTGGTCTTTTGTCCGCCCGCGATCATGAAGACCGAGTGGGTCGAGATACGGAAGAACGAACCGTGATTGCCACCGGGATTGAAACCACGAACGTCGAAATTCCAGTGATCCTGGGCGACGATCAACATGTCGGGTTCAACGAGCTCACGTTTGCGGCGCGCGAAGTCTCTCATCAGCCGCGCGTCGTTACTCAGACTCGGATCGTCCGAAAGTCTTTCGTTTGCATGGCGTGCGAGTTCTTCGTGCAGTCCAACCAGACCGTTCGAATAGTGCGTTCTATGAAGTGCATGGAACCATTCCGAGTCCGTGTGCCAGGCGCTGAGCCAGGCCGTGCGATCACTCGCGGGCAGGATCAAGTTCTGATCTTCGAATATTTGTAACGGTAAGCCCGCCTGCCAGCTAATCTTTTGAAACTGAAGCTTGCCGTCCGCGTCCTGTCGCAGGTTACTGATCGGCAGATAACGAAGATACAACCGGCCATCGGCATCACGGCGCGATAACAAGAGCGCCTGGCGATTCGTGCCGGCAGTTACCCAAACTACGTCCGGGTCGATGTCGCGATCGTCGATGAGTGGCAAAACCCATTCGCGTGGCAAGCGCGTGGCGACTAGATCGATCGGCCGGTTCGTGATGCCACGCTGAACGTTATTTCTGACTGCTACCTGTTGCAGCATTGTGAAGTAGTCGATCTGCACAAAGGTTCGCTCAAAATCCAAAGATCCCTCACTGTCGAGAACGATCCCGTTCGGGCCGAGGCCGACGACGTAATTCTGAAGCTCATGAACCGTGTTGCGATCGCCCATCGACATCTTTGGGATCACACTCAAAATCTTGATCTTCGCCGGCGAGAATCCTTCGGCCGAAAGCCTTAGAAGATTTTCGAGCGTAGCGGCATACTCGCCGTACTCTCGTTGCTCGTACTGCCAGCGATCGAGTTGCACGTAAATGCGCTTGGCCGCGTCGTCGAGACCCATATCCTGCTGCTCTTTGGAAAACTTTTTCGGTTGCGACTGCCAGAGTTTGCGTTGCTCGATGATTGCGCGGTCGAGGGCGCCCAATTCATTCCTGAGCTGTTTGAGTCGACCTTGCCATTCGTCGCGTCTCTTATCGATGACTGCGAAGAACGCGGCGGTCGCAGCCTTTCTAACTTGCGGCGACAAATCTCTGCGTTGGAGTTGCTGCAAAAGGATGTGCAGCGTGTTGAGATCGCTGTCGCGCAGATGAACTGAAGCTCGCTCATTGCCGTCGAAGTCGAGCATCGCAGTCGGATAGGTGGTGCTCACGCCTTTGAGATAGTAAGTGTCTGGCGTGGTCGTCGTGATCAAAGGCACCATCGGATTAATGCCCTTGATCGAATAGTCGAGCATCAGCCGGCGCTTGGTCACGACGTGATGACCGCCGCCAGCACGGCTGCCGAGTAACTTCACCAGGTTATAACCCTGACTATAAACCTTCTCGTCGGTGTTGAAACCATGATCGGAAACGAGGACCAGCGCCGTCTCGTCGGCGAGCGGGCTCTTCTGGATCGTGGCCCACACCTGCCCGATTACAGAGTCCATCTGTTTGAGCACAAACGCGTGCGACTGAAGATCGTTGTTATGATGTGCGACGTGATCGAAGTCAGCCAAAAACAGATCCAGATAACGAATCTTCGGATCGGCCAGCTTCGTGATTAGCTCTCTTACCAGTTGATCCGCCAAAGCGCTACGCATCTCGAAACCCATCGTCCACTCGTCAAACAGCTCTTTCGGCGGCTTGAGAAAACGATTCTGTAAGCCACTTTGCAGTGTCGAGTAACGCGGATTTCGCAAAAACAGCGAATACGTTTGATAGCGCTCGTTGTGTGGATACGCATCGGAGAGCATCGGAAGGCCGAGCGAATCGAGCACTTCCACGGCGCGCATATCGACGCGGGCGCCGACGATTCCGCCCACGTAAAGCGGCAGGAAGTTTAAGTAGTCGTAAGTGTGGAGAGTGAAACGATCGAACTCGACGTTGCCTTTGATCTGTAAGTGCTGGCCGGTTTCAAGCAGGGACCACGAAGGCGCCGAGAGGCTCATGCCCCGGACGTAGAAATTCGAAAGCCTCGCACCGCGCTGATAGAAGATGTGATCGATCCAGGGAAGGACACTCTTGCCTGTTTGTGGATCCCGCTCCCTTGCGAGTTGATCGACAAGATCATAAGGCAAGCCGTCGCATTTGATGACGACCAGCCGCCTGGCCTGTGCGAACGAAACATCGGCGCACGCAAACAGCAGCAGCGCGATGCAAGGCAGCAGAAGCGTGCGAGCCAGCCCTGCTTTGCGACGCGAACGGTTGAAACAAACTCCGCCGCTTATCATCACGGCTGACCGGCGGTTACTGGCGCACCGCTAGCGGTGGTGGCGGCGATGGGCTGTACTCGAGGAGTTCCGCGGAGGTACTCAGCGGCAAGGTCGCGCAGCCTTTTTTCGACCCCGTTGTTCTGCGAGATACGAAGCAGCTCGTGCCTGGCCTTCGGATTGTGGATCCTTGAGAGACTGTCGAGACACGCGCGTCGCGTTTCATCGTCCTTCGTTCGCGCAAATATCTTTGCCGTCACTGCGGCGGTGCGCGAACCTGCTTCGGCGCCGTGAGCGGCGATGAAGTGGAGCGATCTTCTGACGTCCTCGAGGTTCGAAGTGATATCAACTTCAGCAGTCGATTTGGCCACCTGCTGTAAGAACTTCGTGTGGTAATCCAGCCGGCGCGCAATATCCAGCCGATCCTCCATGTCGTCCGTCAGCTCTTCACGGTGAACATACTTGCCAAAAGACAGGACGTTCAGCACGCTGAAGACGAGCCGCGCTTTACTGCCATGTTCCAGTGGCGTCAGTTCAGCTCGCCGGTCACGTTCGAGTTTGGCTGCCAGCCCGTCAGGATCTTTTGCGAAAGCCATCAGCGCCTCGTACTGTTGCGAAGCGATCCTCGCTTCGGCCTCCACGTCGTTTTCGAATGGATTGAGCGAGATTCTTTCCAGACGGCCACCTATTTCAGTGCGCAGCTCGGGTTCCATCGATGCGTTCAGCGCCAGCAAGAGTTTCAGTTGCGAGTACGTGTGCAAACGCGAAGGTTGATTGATGTCGATTCCGCGGCGGCCGGTCACGAAGTCGTAAACCGTTCGACCGAGGAAGAACGGTAGGTTGCCAAACTTCGAGAGTGACAGCACGTTTCGCGTTACATCGTTCAACACACGGCGCGACATTTCACGCTTTTTCGGGTTATAGCTGTCGCGAAAATCCACAAGCAGCATAGGGATCTTGGGATTATCGAGTCCGTACAGCCCAAGCGGAATCATTTCCACTGCTTCCGCACCCGGCGTTTCACTGTCAACCAGATGATTCTCAGAATCGAAGTAACGAGTTTCGACGTAGCCCTTCCAACTCAGTAGACGCTTGTCGGTCCAGGGATTCGCGATATTTAGAAAACGACCGCTGTAACGTAAGCCTTGCAGCTTGATCAGATCGCGTTTGGCGACCCAAACCATTGCGTGCGTGGCACTGCCGTCCGGCATCAGCAACGGTTCGAAGTAAAGCGACTCTGCTTCTGCGCGTTGGCGCAGCAACTCCCAATTGTGACCGCGTTCGTCTTTCGTTTGCGTCGTTCGCTTGGCGTAGTAGCTCTGTAGATTTGAATCGTCAACCAGGCCGCCAAATGTTTTCTCGCTCAGCAGCAGCCGCGCCTGGATAGTTGCCATTTCAGAAGGCGTAAACGCTGATTCACCTTTGACTGCCTGATACAGAGTGAGCACTGAGAGCGCGCGGATGATGTGCGATCGTCGATAGTCGCTGGTGTTGCGCCGGTAAGAACTGGTTGATGCCTTGATCGGGGTGCCGTAGGGGTCGAGGAGGATGTTCTGGATCGCGGTCCAGAAGATCTTGTCCCACACTTCGCTTTCAGGCGACGCGAGATCAAGCGCGGGCGGCGGGGTTTTGCTTAGTTTCTCTTTGTTACCGACGCGCGTGTAGAAAAAGGGAATCGCTGCCGCAAGACGTTGCTTGAACGAGGGACGCGTGTACGTCAGCGGCCAAACGTACCGCAGACGGTTGTTCTCGCCGTCGTTGTCACCAAGAGTGTCGCGCAAAATGGACACGAGCGGGATCCACTTGTCGTTTTCTGTCGACTCGATCCCTTCGAGTTTTGCGTGGACAGTAATCAGCTCCGCGCCGCCCGGAACTTCGACTTGTTCGAGCCGGAGTATTTGAGAGAGCGCGACGGAGGGGTCGGTCTCTCCCGAATCAAGGACACTTGGACCTTGAGCTTTGGTGATTGTCGGGAGTAATGGCGAGATAACGAGCAGAAAAGCTAATGTAAAGCTCGCCCTCAGGTGCCAGTGCCTACGCCTTTGGATCTTCATCCTTTTTGGTTGAACACAAAATCTGGCAGATGGGGAGTTTGTGCTGCATCCCTTAGTTACAAATTTTGTACAGATCCTCGAAAAACTTGAGGTCCGATTTTTTCAATGGCAAAACCTGTGCCCTCAGTGGGCGTAAACCAAATATACATTACTCTAGGCCCGGATGGACCAACTTTGTATCGAACTTGTGACACGTCCTTTATTGCAACAACCCGCATCAGATGCCGAATTACAAACCCCTCGTTGCCGCGACCCGCGAAGTGGGTCAAAGCGTAAAAGCTGGGGCGCAAGCCCAGGTTAGATGACGAAGTTTTAATTCAGCCCGCGAAGCGAGGCGTCAGCTCAATGGGCTTTCGCCCGTTTCACGGGCTCGGTTCGCCATGTGCATGAACTCGCCTGGGGCTCACGCCCCAGGCTCTATGGTACCGTCCGCTTCGCGGACTCAGACTTCAGAGTTAAGGACGATGTTGCCTGAAGTATCGTTAACGTTGAACTGTCATTTATTACAGGTTGTGAGATCACCTCGATGCGGATTGACCTGCGTGGCCTGAGGACTGGGACGCAGCTTCTGG
>JBIOVO010000261.1:0-2879 GCA_044867735.1 Pyrinomonadaceae bacterium
CAAGCCACTCGAATGGAACACAATTGCGAGCCAGAAAATCGCGAACCTGGTGCGCTTCCGGTGAGAAGCGTGACCCGATTACTCGCAGGTTCTCGATGTCAAAACGTGATTCCCAATCCGCGATCAGGTCGTCAAATACAGGATAGAGCTTATGATCCGGAGGCCGACATGGCTTGACCAGATAGTCATCGATCCGAAATTCCTTCAGTGTCTGAATGATTTCTTCACTCTCATCGAATGCTGTGAGCAAGACGCATTTTGCATCTTCAAATATGGCGCGTGCCTTTTTCAGGAGTTCGACTCCGTCCATGTCGCGCAATTTACGGTCGGCCAGTACAACCGCAACTCGCTGCCTGTCTTTCCTCAACTGATGCAGCGTCGCAAGCGCCTCCTCACCTGACGACGCAGTGATAACTGGATAACGCCCTCCGTACCTTCGCTCGAGGTCTCGCTGAATCTGCTTCAAGAGATCCGGGTTATTGTCGACGATAAGTAGAACCGGCTTTCCCATACGTCACACGTTAGCTGCCAGAGCTTCTGGTTGTTGCTCGGCTCCTTTCGTCTCAAACGTGAACTGATCGTCCTTCCAATCAACAATCACTTTATCGCCGTCCTTAATCTGGCCAGCCAGTAATCGCTTTCCAAGCGGCGTCTCCAATTCCTTCTGAATCGCTCGTTTTAATGGGCGCGCTCCGTAGACAGGGTCATAGCCTTCGCGTGCGAGGTGAGTTTCCGCCCTCGGTGTCAATTCGATACTGATGTGCCTTTCAGCCAAACGAGAGCGCAGACGTTCAAGCTGGACCTGGAGAATCTTCTTGAGGTCCTCTTCCGTGAGCGAATGGAAAACCACGATCTCATCAACACGATTCAGAAATTCAGGACGGAAGTGATGGCGCATTTCCGTCAACACAGCTTCCTTCATGCGATCGTAAGCGACTGAATCATCCTTGCCGCTAAACTCCAGAATCCTGTCCGAACCGATGTTCGAAGTCATGATGATGACTGTGTTCTTAAAGTCGACGATGCGCCCCTGACCATCAGTTAAGCGGCCGTCATCAAGGATCTGCAGCAGAACATTGAAGGCGTCGTGGTGGGCCTTTTCGATTTCATCAAACAGAATCACCGCGTAAGGTCGCCGTCGTACCGCTTCTGTTAGTTGTCCGCCTTCTTCGTAACCGACATATCCGGGCGGGGCGCCAATCAGCCGCGACACCGCATGCCTCTCCATGTACTCAGACATATCGATGCGGATCATTGCCTGCTCGTCATCGAACATGAACTCGGCAAGCGTGCGAGCGAGTTCCGTTTTGCCGACACCGGTTGGTCCGAGGAAGATGAAAGAACCGATTGGTCGGTTCGGATCTTTCAAACCCGATCGAGCACGTATAACGGCATCGGCAACCGCCTCTACTGCCTCGTTCTGTCCGATCACGCGCTTGTGCAGATGCTCGCCGAGTTGCAGGAGCTTTTCGATTTCGCCTTGCATCAGTCTTGAAACCGGTACACCGGTCCAGCGGCTCACTACCTCTGCGATATCTTCTTCATCAACTTCTTCCTTGAGAAGACGTGAGGAGCCTTGCTTCTTCTGCAGCAGTTCTTCCTCGGACTGCAGCCGTCGCTCCAGATCGGCGAGTTTGCCGTAACGCAGTTGCGCTGCTTTGTTCAGATCGTACGCGCGCTCAGCCTGCTCGATCTCAATCCGAGTTTGATCTATCTCCTGGCGCAATTTGCGTAGACGTTCAACCGCCTGGCGCTCGACTTGCCACTGTGAGCGGAGAGCGTCGGCTCGAGCTTTGAGATCAGCCAGTTCCTTCTCCAACTTGTCCAAACGGTCTTTCGAAGCTTTGTCCTTCTCCTTCTTTAGAGCCTCGCGCTCGATCTCTAACTGCATTACCCGTCGCTGTACTTCATCCAACTCGACAGGAACACTCTCGATTTCAGTGCGCAGCCGAGCCGCGGCTTCGTCGACGAGATCGATGGCTTTGTCGGGAAGGAAACGATCGGCGATGTAGCGATGAGAGAGGACTGCGGCGGCAACCAGCGCGGAATCTTTGATGCGCACGCCGTGATGGACCTCATATCGTTCCCGCAGACCTCGCAGGATCGAGATCGTGTCTTCTACTGAAGGTTCATCGACAAAAACAGGTTGAAAGCGACGCTCCAAGGCTGCATCTTTCTCGATGTACTTGCGGTATTCATCGAGTGTGGTGGCTCCGATGCAATGCAACTCGCCGCGGGCGAGCATCGGTTTCAAAAGATTGCCGGCATCCATTGACCCCTCGGTCTTTCCGGCGCCCACCACCGTGTGGAGTTCATCGATGAAAAGAATGATCTGGCCCTGAGCCTCCTGTACTTCCTTGAGAACAGCCTTCAGTCGTTCCTCAAACTCACCCCGGTATTTCGCTCCCGCGATCAACGCGCCCATGTCGAGCGCAACGACACGCCGATCCTTCAAACTCTCAGGAACATCGCCACGCACAATGCGCTGCGCCAATCCCTCGACGATCGCAGTCTTCCCCACACCCGGCTCGCCAATCAGAACGGGATTATTCTTCGTTCGTCGAGACAGCACCTGAATTACGCGCCGGATCTCTTCATCACGACCAATAACTGGATCGACTTTGCCCTGCGCTGCAAGCTTGGTCAGATCGCGCCCGTATCGTTCGAGCGCTTCATAAGTTGCTTCCGGATTTGGTGAGGTAACCCGCTGCGAACCGCGCACTTGTCGCAGCGCCTGCATCAGCTTGTCGCGCGTGAGTCCAAGTTCGGCCAGAATGCGGCCGGCCGCTCCAGACTTGTCCTCTACCATCGCCAACAACAGATGCTCAACCGAAACATATTCATCCTTAAGCTGCTTTGCTTCGTCTTCAGCCTGGACC
>JBIOVO010000262.1:0-2669 GCA_044867735.1 Pyrinomonadaceae bacterium
ATCGCGTGGAGCCTGGAGAGATCGAAGCGGCGTTGCTCGAGCACGAAGCAGTGCGCGACTGCATCGCGCTGGTGCGGGAAGACGTCGCTGGTGATCCGCGGCTGGTGGCTTACTGCGTTTGCGGTGAGGAACAGTCGGTTAGTGAACTACGGAGTTTCCTCGCTGAGCGACTACCGGTGCACATGCTGCCGTCTGCGTTCGTGCTACTGGAATCGTTGCCATTGACGCCACACGGAAAAGTGGACCGCAAGCAGTTACCGGCGCCCGATCAAACAGGAGCGACGACGGCTGAATACACGGCGCCGCGCACGAGCGTTGAGCTACGACTCGCTGCCATCTGGCAAGACGTGCTGAACGTGGAGCGCGTCGGTGTCGATGACAACTTCTTCGAGTTGGGTGGCCATTCCTTACTCGCAACGCGACTCATGGCCAGGACGCGAGAAGCGTTTGGCGTCGAGTTGTCTATACGCCGGTTGTTTGAGGAGCCAACGATCGCCCGACTCGGCGTTACCCTTGAAGAAAACCTCGTCACCGGCCGCCGCCGCACTCCAACCAGGATCAAAATACAACCGCGAGCCGCTATCGATCCTTTCGCGAACCATTTGGCTTAGCAACAAAACCTACACACGGCGTTGCACAAAGGTGCACTCTAAGCCTGCGGAGCAGGCGGTAGCATAAAGCCTGGGGCGTAAGCCCCGGGGCAAAACACAATCGATTTTCAAGCCCGCGAAGGCGGGCGACAGATCGCTCGCGGCAAATGGTAACCATCTTGCGGGCTGACAAGCTGTCGCCCATTTCATGGGCTCGCAATTCAATCTGATTCGGATCCTGGGGCTTACGCCCCAGGCTTTATGCTTCCGCCTGCTTCGCAGGCTAAGACCGAACCTTCCGCCTGCTTCGCAGGCTAAGACCGAACCTTCCGCTTGTTTCGCAGGCTAAGACCGAACTTTCCGCTGTTTCGCAGGCTAAGACCGAACTTTCCGTGCAAGCATTTGGCCACGCAGAACTAATAGAGGGCTAATATGAGCGCGAACCAAAAAGACGCTGCCGCCATTAGCGATCGTCAAGTTGAGTTGATCAAGGATCTGCTCAAGCGCGACGACAGCACCGTCAACTCATTTCCTCTTTCGTTTACACAACAACGACTTTGGTTTCTGGACGAATTGGAACCAGGTCTCCCCATCTACAACATCCCGGCCGCGATCAAACTGACCGGCGCTCTGGATATCAACGCGCTGACGCGCTCCTTAAACGAAGTTGTCAGACGACACGAAGCACTTCGCACCATCTTCATCTCGATCGACGGACGGCCAAGGCAAATCATCCTGCCCGCGCTGACACTCAACATCCCGGTTGTTGAACTCGGCGAGCTCAATGCAGCGGAACGCGAGAAGCGCGTGTCCGAACTGCGCGATGCCGAGGCACGCCAGCCCTTCAGCCTGTCACGTGGACCACTGCTTCGTGCCAGACTACTGCAACTGGACCAGCATGACCACATCCTGTTGTTGACCGTGCACCACATCGTTAGCGATGGTTGGTCCACCGGATTGTTGGTTCGCGAATTCACTTCTCTTTACCAGTCATTTGCCGATGGAACGCCTTCATCGTTGCCGGAACTCGAGATTCAGTATGCTGATTTTGCGGTATGGCAGAGCGAATGGGCTGAGGGCGAAGAGCACCAGGAGCAGTTGGAGTATTGGCGTCAGAAATTGCAGGACGCCGCACACGTTCTCGAGTTACCAACCGATCATACTCGCCCGGCGCTGAGAAGTTTTCGCGGCGCCACGCAATCTGTTTTGCTCGACAAGGATCTCACTCAAAAGCTGAAAGAGTTGAGCCAGAGTGAGGGTGTTACGCTTTTCATGACGTTGCTGGCGGCCTTCCAGACACTGCTTTATCGCTATACGAGACAGAGCGACATTCTGGTCGGCACTCCGATCGCCAACCGCAATCCGGTCGAGACGGAAAAGTTGATCGGATTCTTTGCGAACACGCTCGTGCTTCGTACCGTCTTGAGCGACTCACCGTTTCGCGAAATCCTGGGACTCGTACGCGAGACTTGCCTCGAAGCCTACGCTCATCAGGAACTGCCCTTTGAAAAGCTGGTAGAGGTACTTCATCCGGAAAGAAGTCTGAGCAGCGCGCCGTTGTTTCAGGTGATGTTTGTCCTGCGCAATGCACCACAGGCTCCGTTGAATCTTCCAGATCTGACTTTGCAGTTGATGGAAGTCCACAGTGCGACCGCAAAGTTCGATCTCACGTTGTCGTTAGTCGAGGTCGGGCAGGAGCTTCAAGGTTCACTCGAATACAGCACGGATCTGTTTGAGGCGGCGACGATCAGGCGGATGGTCGAGCACTTCACGATACTGCTGGAAGGAATCGCGGCTGCGCCGGAACAGCGCCTCTCGGAGTTGCCGTTATTGAGCGCAGTGGAGCGAGAACAGTTAGTGCTCGACTGGAATGAAACGCACCACGAATTCGAACGAGCAAGGTGCCTGCATGAAGGGTTTGAAGCGCAGGTAGAGAAGACTCCGGATGCCATCGCCGTCGTCTTCGAGAGAGAGCAACTGAGCTATCGCGAGTTGAATAGTCGCGCCAACCAACTGGCACATCATCTGGTGCGGCTGGGAGTGGGACCAGAAACACTGGTGGGCATCTGCCTGGAACGC
>JBIOVO010000263.1:0-21917 GCA_044867735.1 Pyrinomonadaceae bacterium
GCCTTCGAGACGATCCGCTGCAATTCGTCAGGCACCCTTGGGTGCGTCAATTGACTCAGCGATGCCGGTTCCTTCTCGAGAATCTGCACGATCGTGTGGCTGGTTGTCGCTCCTTTAAAAGGCATTACTCCGGCCACCATCTCGTAGAGCATCACTCCCGTGCTCCAGAGATCCGTGCGTTCATCCACCACGCCACCACTCTGAGCCTGCTCGGGCGACATGTAATTAACTGTACCCATCAGCGTGCCGGGCACAGTCTTGACCTCGGTCGGCGCGTTCTCATCCGACTCCTGCCCGCCTATGGCCGAGGTTCCCTTCTCAGTGGACTTGGCCAAACCAAAATCGAGCACTTTGACGACATTATCGCGCCGGCGAATCATCACGTTCTCGGGCTTGATGTCCCGATGAACAATGCGGGCCTCGTGAGCACTATCGAGCGCCGCTAAGATCTGAATGCTGATATCAAGTATTTCCGGGAGCGTGAGTTTCTTGCCCTGCAGGTAATGTCGCAAGGTCTCGCCGTCAACAAACTCCGTCGCGATAAAGGTGAGTGATTCGGCTTCGCCAAACTCGTAGATCGTCAGAATGTTTGCCTGATTCAAGCCCGACGCCATTCTCGCTTCCTGGCGAAACCGCTGCATGCGTCGCCTGTCTGAAGAGATCTCCTCCGAAAGGACCTTCAGCGCCACGGTGCGATCGAGTCGCGTGTCTTTGGCGAGGTAAACTTCACCCATGCCGCCTGTGCCGAGCGCGTCGAGAATGACGTACGAACCGAGTTCCTGTCCTTTGCTGAGCCGGCGCGGCTGTTGTTCGCTGAGTTCATTGTTATCGAGCAGCAACGCTGCGTTTTCTTCGGCAGCCGCGCCGCTAATGAACTTGTTAGCGTTTGCCTTTTGGTGGGAGTCAATCAGTTTTTCAACTTCGGAACGCAGTAATTCGTCGTTGCCGCACTGTCCCTCCACATAATCGGCACGCACTTTCTCATCGAGCGAGATTGCTGACTTGAAGATGCGACTGATCTGTTGCCAGCGTTCGGGCGTCAAGCTGCGCTCCCGCTGAGTTGTTGGTAAAGCCACGCGCGGGCCATGTTCCAGTCGCGAGTGACGGTGTTTTCGGAGACTTTCAAGACGCCGGCAATCTCTTCGTTGTTGAGACCGCCGAAGTATCTGAGTTCAACCACCTGACTGCGACGTGGATCCATCTCCGCCAAACTCTTCAACGCTTCATCCAGACGAACCAGATCCAAACTCTGATCAGGAACGACGGTCGCGGCCTCTTCCAACGACACCTGGTGCGCGCCACCGCCGCGCTTCGCGTACGCATGTCGCCGTGCGTGGTCGATCAGAATGCGACGCATGATCTGCGCCGAGATCGCGAAGAAGTGCGAACGATTGGCCCAGTGAACGTTCCTCTGATCGACGAGACGGACGTAGGCTTCGTTGATGAGAGCAGTGGTTTGTAGGGTGTGACCTTTTCGCTCCCGGCTCATGTAACGGCGGGCGAGGCGGTGCAGCTCTTCATAGACCAGTGGATACAACTGGTCGAGTGCGGATTGGTCTCCATCGCTCCACTCCGCGAGCAGTTGGGTGATCTGATGTGGTTGTCGGGGCGGGTTCTTCTTCAATATCTCAAAAAGCACAAAAGGTTTGCTGCTTAAATCCAAAATTCATTTGTGCCTTTTGTGCGTCTTAGTGGCCGCTCATGTGGCCGCTTCAAACTCCGTTATCTCGCCGGGCTTTCGCAACATCTTGTTGACTTCTCCCACGTGAAGCTCTTCCTCGGCGATCATGCGTCGGGCGTACTCTTCCAGTAAGACCGAACGATCTCGTACCAGGTCCATTAATTGGTTATAGAGTAAAAGCCCTACTTTTTCCGCTTCCAACGATTCGATCAGGATGTCGTGGATGCCGTGTTTGTGAGTTTCCAGCAAAGTGCCGATCTTCAGTGACGGGTGTTCACCGAAGTGCGTGACGAGTTCGCCGGCCTCGTTTGCGTGAGACAGGCAGGTATTGGCCTCGTTGCGCAACCAACTCACAATCGGAATGCGGTTGTGACCAAAGACCATCAAAGCGTAATGCGTGTAGCGCACGACACCAGCCAATTCCGATTCCATGATCTGGTTCAAAAGCTTCACCGCCGCCGCTTTGTCAAAGTTCTCCTCCGACATCGTGTCCTCCTACAAGTCTTTTTGAACCACAAAGACACCAAGACACAAAATGGTAAATAAACTTAGTGTCTTTGTGTCTTTGTGGTTAAGTCATACTCTCAAAATCGCAAAGACAAACAGCTCAGACCGCCGTCCATCTTCTGAAATTCCGACATCTCAAGGGGGATTGTTTGGTAACCCATCCGCTCAAGCGTCTCGCTTGTCTCGGCAAAGCCTGATGCCACCAGGACCTTGCCGTTCACCAATAAACAGTTTGCCGCGTAGTCTTCGGATGGATTTAAGCAGATCAGATCGAAATCTGAAAACTCCTTTCGCCCTCGCAGCGCTTCGATAATCACGAGCTGCCGGCCCCCGAGGTACGCGAGTCCACTCTTCAAGTGCAGGATATTACTAAGGCCACGGATGTCTATCAAACTGGAAGTGTAGCCGAGCGAATCGAGCCAGGTGGCGAGTTGTTGGGCGCCGGCTTCGTTCGTGCGATGGGAGACGCCTATGAAGAAGTGGTCGCCGGCTTCGCAAATGTCGCCGCCGTCGAGCGTTCCGGGTGGGTGGATCGCACTCAGTGCGGGAAAGTGTTGGTGGAGAGCGGGTGCGATCGCGTCGATCTCGCCGAGGCGGCTGGAGGCGCCGGGGCGGGTGATAATCGCGCCGCGGGCAGTTAAGACTGCCGTATCTTCGACAAATGTTGAATCCGGGTAGCGTTCGTCTGGTTGGAGTCGAATGAGCTCGAGGCCACAGGATTCGAGCGCATCGCAGTAGGCCTCGTGTTGTGCGAGGACTCGTTCGAAAACCGGTGGTCCAAGGTCTACTCGCGTAAGGCCGTCAGCGAAGTTTTCCGCTGGCTCTCTGACGATCGCTTTGCTGAACATCTTTTCAACCACAGATTACACGGATTAGGACTGATTTGATCTGTGTAATCTGTGGACTCATGTTGCCTTGCCCATCAGTTTCTTCAGCATTGGAGCGAGCACCGCGAGGAGCAACGCAGACAGCAAAAGTCCAAATCCAATGCCGCCGTAGAGTTTCGTAAGCGTCCACGAATTGCTCGAGTCGAAGAATCCGGCGAGGTAGCCCGCGAGTTTGTTACCAAGCGACGTCGCAAAGAACCAAAGTCCCATCATGATGCCGGCGATTTTCACCGGCGCGAGTTTTGTAACCATACTCAACCCAACCGGACTCAAACACATCTCGCCACAAACTTCCAGAAAATACAGCCCAACCAACCACCAGAAACTAACCCTTCCCTGCGCGGTCAACATCGCTGCGGGAATCATCAGCAGATAGGCGCCGCTGATCAGAAACAATCCTATAGTGAACTTCGCCGGACTCGAAGGTTGCCGGCTTCCCATCCTGATCCACAGTGTCGCGAAGACCGGCGTTAGCAGAATCACAAAAAGCGGTGTCAGTGATTGCAGATAGGGCGCAGGGAAACCAACACCAAAGATCTGAGTGAGCGTCAGACGGTCGGCGAAGAGATTTAAGCTCGATCCCTTCTGTTCGTATGCCGCCCAGAAAAGAATCGTGAAGACAAACAGGATGAAGATCGCTGCGATACGTTTCCAATCATCTGCCGTCAGAGCCGCTGCGGGAAGGCCTTCCGCTTTGGCCTTGGCCGCGCTCGGAACTTTATCGCCGACGTGGTCGAGTGTGCGACGACTCATAACGTAGACGATCAATCCCACCACCATCCCGACACCGGCCGCCGCGAAGCCCCAGTGCCAACTCGTATTCGGATCCTGTCCGATCGAGCGCAAAAACGACTTGAACGTCTCGCCTTTGGCGAGATAACCGACCACGAGCGGCGCAAGCAGTGCGCCGATGTTTATGCCCATGTAAAAGATCGAGAAACCACTATCACGTCGTGGATCGTTGTCGCCGTAAAGCTTTCCGACCATGATGCTGATGTTTGGTTTCAGTAGACCGGTGCCGATCGCGATGAGCGCCATGCCGAGGTAAAAGGCGGTCATCGAATGGAACACCATTGAGAAGTGACCGGCAGCGATGATGACTCCGCCGATGAACACCGCGAGCCTGGCGCCGGTTATGGAGTCGGCGATCAGACCACCTGGCAACGCGGTCACGTAGACAGCCATCGTGTACCAACCGTAAATCGAGGCGGCGGTCTTGACGTCGAACGCCAGTCCCCCCTGCGCGACGGCTGAAGTCATGTAAAGGATCAAGATCGAGCGCATGCCGTAGTAGCTGAAGCGCTCCCAGAGTTCGGTGAAGAAAAGCGGTCCAAGTCCTTTTGGGTGTCCGGCGAAACCCGAGGCGAGTTCACGTAGTTGGGTCATAGTCGCGGCAATATAGTTGACGCTGGGCCGATTATTCAACCTCTTTAACCACAAAGGCACAAAGACACAAAGTTGGTTTTTGATGATTTTAGTGTCTAAATTCGTGTCTTAGTGTCTTTGTGGTTAACTATTTCCCGAGCAACAACCTTTTCCCGGACGCCAACATCTATGGGAGCACAACCGAAAGACCACTCTCCCGCAACGCAGCTCGCCAGACAGGATCCGACATGAAGAAGACTATTCTGCCTTTACTACTGCTCTTCAGTCTCACTGTTAACGCCCAATCGGGTCGCACGCGCCCAAATGAACCGAAGCCCGGTAAGCCGCAGCCGTCCCAGCCGGCAGACCCAGACGAAGGACTCAATGAATCGCGCATCTCCCCGGACGGCGAGGTCATTGAAGGTGACGTAATTCGCTCCGACACGGCCCTGGTTATCGCGCCGGTCACGGTCATGGATCGCTCCGGCCGGTACGTGCCTCAGCTTAAGCGTTCACAATTCCGTATCTTCGAAAACGGTGTCGAACAAAAAATCGCATACTTCGCCACCACGGATGCGCCGTTCACGGTCGTGCTGCTGATCGATACGAGTGGTTCCACACAAATGCGTCTCGAAGACATTCAGAAAGCGGCGATCAATTTCGTCAGTAAACTCAAAACGGTAGACCGCGTGATGGTGATGTCGTTTGACGATCACATTGACGTAGGGTGCAGGCCGACAACCGACCGCGAGCAGATAAACGAGGCGATCCGCGACACGCACACCGGCGGGAACACGCGTCTCTACGACGCAGTGGAGAATATTCTGACGAAACAACTGAAGACGATCACCGGTCGAAAGGCCGTGGTGCTCTTCACGGATGGAGTCGATACGGCCAGTGGCGCGTCATACAAAGGCACGGTACGACTCGCCGAGGAATCCGAAGCGCCGATTTATTCAGTGGACTACGACACTTCCGGCCGGGGCGGCATTGGAGGCCACGGCATGCCAATCCCAGGCGGACGCCCAACAATCCTCAACTTCCCGCTGCCGGGTACGGGAATTCCGGGCATGCCCACAGCAACCGCTGCCGAGTACCGGAACGCAGTCGCATACCTGCGCGAACTCTCGCAGAAAACTGGAGGCCGCTTCTACAACGGCGATTCTCTGTTCGGGATTGATCAAGCGTTTACCTGGATCGCCGAAGAGCTGGGACGGCAATACAGCGTCGGGTACTATCCGGCGATCGCAGGTAAAGAGGGGGAGAGACGACTGATAAAGGTCCAGGTCAACGAAGCAAATCTGGTCGTGAAATCTCGTGACAGCTATATCTACGCAACTGAAAAGGGCCGTAAGTATGCACAATTAACTCAGTAGGGATCTGTGTTAGTTGGCGATCCGTCGGACGGCGGCCATTGAGTGAAAATGCTTCGTCGAAGGACGACCGTAATAGAATCCGCCCTGCATCTCCCAGTTTCCCAGGTCAAACTGCCGCTGCGCGCCACAATTGAGACAACTGCGGTAAGCGCGGCCATCGCGGGAAAACGGACGGCTGAGCTGAATGTGCCAGCAACCAAACACGCGCGCCATCAAGTTGCCGATTTTTCCGGTCAATGACGCTGGGTCGATATGTCCGATGTTTGAGTTCGCTATGGTTAACTGGCCTGCTTGCATTGTGTTTACCTCTTTCAGATTCCTTCCGAGCTATCCTTCACACATTAACGCGCAAAGATTCGCGAAATAGGGTCATCCGGGCTACCGCGCCCGGTTGTGTTCGTCTTATACTGGCGTGGACCTTAACCCAAGTTTTTTCGGAGACTTAACGATTGAGTGAGCACCCCGCAGATAACGTAACTCGTCTACTTATTGAACTCTCAAACGGTGATCGGGCCGCGGTTGATCTTTTACTACCCGTCATCTACGATGAACTGCGAAAGCTTGCGGCGAATTATCTGAGGCGGGAACGTCCGGATCATACCCTGCAACCGACCGCGCTGGTTCATGAGGCTTATATGAAGCTCATCGATCAGTCGAGGGTGAATTGGCAGAACCGCGCTCATTTCTTTGGGGTAGCTGCGCAGATAATGCGTCGCCTGCTGGTTGATCATGCGCGCAAGCACAACGCAGAAAAGCGGGGCCAGGACTTTCAGAAACTCTCTCTGGATGAAAACATCGATCGGGCGGTCGAGCGAAGTGCCGAACTGATTGCCCTCGATGACGCCCTAAAAACACTGGCAACGTTCGACGAGCAGAAGGCGCGCATGGTTGAGTTACGCTACTTCGGCGGGCTTTCCATTGAAGAAACAGCCGACGTTCTTGGTGTCACTCCTACCACCATTAAACGTCATTGGCGCTTAGCCAAAGCCTGGCTTCATGGTGAAATGCAAAGAAATGCTTGATGCACGCAACACGTCCAATCCAACTGTGAGCTAGTTTTAACCATCTAGATTTACCTCTGTGCAACCTGTGGAGTCTTATTGTCGATTGCCGATTTCCAATTGCCAATTGGAAAAAGCAAATCTGCAATCGGCATTTGGCAATTGGCAATGACTGAATGACCCCGGAACGCTGGCGACAAGTTGAAGAGATCTTCCAGGTAGCCCTCGATCTGATCCCGGAAGAGCGTATTCGCTACCTGTCGGAGGCGTGCGCAAACGACACCCAACTAAAACGTGATGTTGAGTCGCTGCTGTCTCAGTACGACAGTGCGGGAGCATTGCTGGACGAACCCGTGTACGGCAACACGGAAATGAGCATGCTCGAATCGCTCGTTGAAGAAAAGGATCCGATGATTGGGCGCCGCCTCGGCGCTTACCAGATCGAACGAGAAATTGGACGCGGCGGCATGGGCGCCGTCTACGAAGCCGCCCGCGTCGACAATGAATTCAACAAACGCGCCGCCATAAAATTGGTCAAACGGGGGATGGACACCGACTTCATCCTGCGACGCTTTCGCAAAGAACGACAGATCCTCGCCGCACTCGACCACGCGCACATCGGTGGATTGCTCGATGGCGGTACGACCGAAGATGGCCTTCCCTACTTCGTCATGGAGTACATCGAAGGCCAGCCGCTCTACAGTTATTGCGACAGCCATCAGTTGAACATCAACGAGCGTCTGAAACTCTTTCGCTCGATCTGCGACGCCGTCCACTACGCGCACCAGAAACAGGTCGTTCACCGCGACATCAAACCTTCGAACGTGCTGGTGACTTCTGAAGGTGTACCGAAACTGCTCGACTTCGGTATCGCCAAGTTGCTCAATCCGCAACTCGCCGGTGACATCACTCACGATCCGACCGCGACAGCGATGCGTTTGATGACGCCGGAGTATGCGTCGCCGGAACAGGTGCAGGGCGCGCCGACCACGCCGAGCACCGACGTCTACTCGCTGGGCGTGCTGCTTTATGAACTGTTGAGCGGCCACCGTCCGTATCGTTTGGTCAATCGCGCGCCGCACGAGATCGCGCGCGTGATCTGTGAAGAAGCGCCCGCGCCGCCGAGCATCATCATTACTCGCGCCGAGGATCTATTGCCGAGTCTGAGCTTCGGCGACGATGCCACGACGATGAAGCGGCTTTACACGTCGCGCGGCACGACTCTCGAATCGCTGCGCCGTGCGTTGTCGGGCGATCTAGACAACATCGTGATGCAGGCGCTGCGCAAGGAACCTGAATGGCGTTATCAAACGGCTGCGGACCTGCGCGACGACATCACCCGATACCTCGAAGGCCGTCCGATCTCGGATCTCCCTGACCCGCCCTACGCGGGCATGATGAGGCCGGAAGCGTCGAGCGAGAATTCGTTGGCAGTGCTGCCGATGAAATTGATGGACATCAATCAGCCCGAAACTGGCCCGGACTATTTGGGAACAGGTTTGGCTGACGCGCTCATCACGCGACTCAGCGCGATTCGGAGTTTCGCAGTCAGACCGACAAGCAGCGTGCTGCGTTATGGTCCCGAGGCTGATCCGCTGCGTGCGGGCCGCGAACTCGGAGTCGCGTTTGTCCTCGACGGCAGAATCAGACGCGCCGCGGAACGTATTCGCGTCACGATTCAGTTGTTGAACGTCCGCGAGGAAACCACCGCGTGGGCCGGACAGTTTGACGAGCAGTTCACTGACGTTCTGAACCTTGAGGACGTGATCTCTTCGCACGTCGCGGAAGCGATCGTACCGCACCTGACCGTGGACCAGCGGCTGCGGTTAGCCAAACGCGGCACCGATAATCCGCAGGCGCACGAAGCGTACCTGCGCGGTCGTTATTACTGGAACACGTTTACCGAAGACGGCTTTGCGCGAGCCATCGTTTGTTACCAGCAGGCGATCGCACTCGATCCGAAGTACGCGCTCGCGTATGCCGGCGTCGCTAACTATCACAACTGGCTCGGCGTGTTCAGTGTCATGCCGTTTGCTGAGTGCGCGGCCGCGGCTTACGAAGCGGCTTCGACTGCGGTCGAGATCGATCCGAACCTCGCCGAAGCACACACCGCTTTGGGCCAGGCGATTCTCTTCCGCGACTTCGCCTGGGCCAGCGCCGAACACCATCTCTTACGTGCGATTGAACTCGATCCGAACTACGCGCCCGCACACACGCTTTACGCGCTGCAACTCGTGAAGGAAGGTCGCTTCACCGAGTCGTTACGTGAGGCGCACATCGGTCGCGATCTCGATCCGCTGGCAATCATCTCGCGTTTTGCGGTTGTGTGGTGTTCGTTCCATTCACGCCGGTTTGACGAGGCGTTCCGCTTTGCGAGTGCAACGCTCGAGAATGAGCCGAACAACCTGCTGATGCTTTATGCGTCGAGTTTCGTGCTGAGCGGACTTGGCCGGCACGACGAAGCGATCGAATCAGCGGAAAAAGTCGTCAACCTGCTGGGCAAAGCGTCGCATACGCTGGGACGGCTTGGAGCCGCTTATGCACTGGCGGGAAATAGCGAAGAAGCGCAAAAGACGCTCGACGATATGCGTCTGATTTCCGCCAGACGTTACGTCTCCCCATATCACGAGGCGCTCGTCAGTTGCGCGCTCGGCCGCAAGGAAGAAGCACTCGATCTGCTTGAGAAGGCCTACGACATCGGCGACGCAAAAGTCCTTTGGATGGGAGTCGATCCGGAACTCGATCCACTTCATGGTCACCCGCGCTACAACGATCTTTTGCACAAGCTGGACCATCGTCTCGCTGCGCTCCCGCCGATTGCGGGTCAGTTGCTGGGCGATCAGGAGTCGATCGCGGTGCTTCCGTTCCGTGTGCTGAGTCCGCCAGGAGAGAATACGGGCGACGAGTATCTTGGAGTTGGACTGACCGATGCGCTGATAACGCGTCTGAGTAACGTAAAGCGACTCATCGTTCGTCCTACCAGCAGCGTGCTTCGTTATCACGGCGCGGCGATCGATCCGCTCATCGCCGGCAGAGATCTCGGAATCGATTACGTAATCGAAGGCAGCCTCAGGCGCGTCGGCAATCGCCTGCGCGTAACGGCGCAACTGCTCAGCGTCAGCGAGGGCATCACCCAATGGTCCGAACAGTTCGACGAAGACTCAACCGACGTGCTTCAGATCGAGGATTCGATCTCGGAAAAAGTCGCGGCTGCTTTGTTGCCGAAGCTTACGCGCGACGAACAGCGCCAGTTGTCGAAACGCGGCACCGATAGTTCCGAAGCGTTCGAACAATACCTGCGCGGTCGTTACTACTGGAGCTCTTATACGGAAGTCGGTCTCGCGAAGGCGCTCGATTGTTACAAGCAGGCCATCAAGCTCGATCCGGACTACGCCCTCGCCTACACCGGTATCGCCGACTACTACAACTGGCTCGGCGTCTTTGGTATCAGACCATTTGCCGAAACATCCGCGGCGGCAAAACAGTCGGCGGCAAAAGCAGTCGAACTCGATTCAACTTCCGCAGAGGCTTACAGCGCACTCGGCTTCGCGACCGTCTGTCATGATTTCGACTGGGCCGTCGCCGAAGGCCAACATCGCCGTTCGATCGAGATCAATCCAAACTACGCTACGGGCCATCACTGGTACGCGTTTCACCTGACGATGGAGGGCCGCTTCGAAGAAGCCATCGAACAGATGCTGCGCACACGCGAACTCGATCCGATTTCGCCGAGTGTGTTGCAGGCGCTCGGTTGGTGTTACTACCACGCGCGCCGTTTTGACGAGGCACTCAAGACTTTCCAAAACATGCTTGAAGCGGTGCCTGATTTCGCGTATGGCCTGGTCACTCATTCATGGCTGCTGCGCCACACAGGCGACACCGACGCTGCGGTCAGGACTGCGGAAAGAGCGCTCGAACTTTCGGGAGGCAGCCAGTTTTATCTTTCGGTGATGGGCGGATCGTACGCGGCCGCCGGAAGACAAACCGAGGCGCAGGCTGTTCTGGATCGACTGACACAGATGTCGGTCCATAGTTATGTGTCGCCGTATCACCTCGCCTTGATGCACTTGCATCTTGGCGACCGTGAGCGTGCGCTGGAGTTGCTCCTGAACGCGCACGCCATCCGAGACGCATGGGTAGTGTGGCTCGGAGTCGAACCACAGTTTGATCCGCTTCGAGGCGAGCCTGCCTTCGAAGGGATCTTGCGCGACATGCGGCATCCGGCGATGTTTCGCAAGATGGCCTCGATGGCCGGCGCCGTTGTAACTGAAAGGAAGAAGAAACGCGCTAAGCCGATTGCTCCGATCACGACGCAAATACTGATTCCCACACCCGAAACTCAGACCGGCGAAAATGAAGAGGCCCGTCAGCTATACACTGCGGGTCGTTACTACTCGACACGACGAACTGCGGAAGGTTTGCGTCAGGCGATCGAACGGCTCGAACGTGCAGTTGAACTCGATCCGGAGTTTGCTATGGCTCATGCTGAACTCGCGGACTGTTACGCGCTGCTCAACTGGTACGTTGAGCCGCCACCGCCGGGCGCATGGGAACGCGCTAAGCAATACGCGTTGCGCGCGGTGGACACCGATCCTGATCTGGCCGAGGGACACGCCTCGCTGGGTTTCGTCAGGCTTCACTACGATCGCGACTGGATGAACGCCGAGCGTGAGTTGCGTAAAGCCATTCAGTTGAAGCCGAGCAATCAGGTGGCTCATCGTTGGTATGCTTACAGTTTGTCGGCCATGGGCCGTCACGACGAGGCCTATGCCGAGATCGAGCGTGCGCGACAGATCTCGCCGCAGTCGGCCGTGATCGCGACGGCGGTTGCGAACGTACTGTTTCTGGCTGGGAAGTTTGATGAAGCGGTGATCCAATGCCGCAAGTCACTCGAACAAGATCCGGGCGCGGTCGCGGCGCACACGATTCTGCGTTGGGCGTATGAATTGAAGGGGATGCACAACGAAGCGATGGCGGCGTTTGAGCAGGAGCGAAGCTTTGCCGGCGATACGCCGACCACGCACGCCAAACGCGCTCACGTGCTGGCCGCGACCGGAAAGCGCGAGGAAGCGCAGGCGATTCTTGACGAGATCATCGCGAAACGAAACCAGAACTGGGTGACAGCATATGAGATCGCAATCATCTACACCTGGCTCGGCGACTTCGACAATGCGTTTCGCTGGCTCGCGCAAGCCGAGCGCGAACACGCCGTTGGCTTTACGTTCGTGCGTGTCGATCCGCACCTGACGAAGCTGCGTGCGGATCCGCGTTTCGCTGATCTGCTGAGAGAGACTGAAAAGACAATACCTTGATCCACAGATTACGCAGATTTCTTTTCTGTGTAATCTGGGTAATCTGTGGACTGACACCATATGACGATTCAAGAGACCTTAGACGCGTGGGTTCGTGAAGTTGTGCAGTGGCATTTCGATCCCGAAACCGGCTGTCCGTTTTGGTTAGACTTCGCGAAGGACCTGTCATGGGACCCGCGCAAAGAGATCCAAACCTACGAAGACCTGTCGAAGTTTGGTTTTTTTCAGGATGAATGGCTGCGCGGTGGGCCAGTCCGCCGCTGGGTGCCGAAAGGTTTTGCTGATCGGCCGGTTTACACGTTTGAGACTGGCGGCAGCACGGGCGTGCCGAAGTCGCGCATCAACATTGAAGACTTCCGGCTCGACTACGAAGCGTTCAGCGATACGTTGCCGGAAGAATACTTCCCGCGCCACTCCGATTGGTTGTCGCTTGGACCAACCGGCCCAAGGCGTCTGCGTCTGGCTGTCGAGCACCTGGCGCAACATCGCGGCGGGATCTGTTTCATGGTCGATCTCGATCCGCGCTGGGTGATCAAGCTGCTCAAGATGGGCCAGCCCAAGATGGCTGAGCAGTACAAGCAGCACGTTGTCGACCAGGGACTCACGCTCCTGAAAGCGCACGACAACATCCGTTGCCTGTTTACGACGCCGAAGCTGCTCGAGGCGCTGTGCGAGAAAGTTTCGCTCAAGAAGATGGGAATCACCGGTGTGTTTTGTGGCGGCACCGAGATGACGCCGCAGTTTCATCGTTTCGCGGTGGAAGAGTTGCTCGAAGGCGCGTACTTTGCGCCGACATACGGCAACACGCTGATGGGCCTCGCGGTGCACAAACCGCGCCTGCCGGAAGACAATTACGCGATCATTTATTACCCGCCGCGGCCACGCGCGATGGTGGAAGTGGTGGATCCGGATCAACCGGATCGCGTGGTCGAGTATGGCGAGACCGGGCGCGTGCGTTTGACGACGCTGACAAAAGAGTTTTTCATGCCGCGTTTTCTCGAGCGCGACGAAGCCGAACGCGAACCGCCGTGCGAACTTTATCCGTGGGACGGCGTACGGAATGTGAGACCGTTCTCGCGATTCCAATCGAGCGTCGTCGAAGGCGTTTATTGATTAACAAGTAAGTTTTGACAGGATTACAGAATTTGACAAGATGTGCTTAGGTTTGTTCCCTGGTATGAACGTACTTGAAGTTTGCGTGGTATGAACATGCTGAAGTTTCTCCGGGAAGAACGCGCTAAAGCTTCCATGGTATGAACATGCTGAAAATTCCTTGGGAGGAACGCACTAAAGCTTCCTGGTATGAACATGCTGAAGTTTCTCCGGAAACGCACTAAGCTTCCATGGTATGAACATGCTGAGGAAATTTTTGGTAAGAACATCTTGTGAAATTCTGTAATCCTGTCTAGTAACTAATCCTGTCATGTTGCACATACCAATTCTTCGTCACGGTAATCCTTATCAGAGTCTCGACATCGCGCGGGTGCCGCATCATCAAACGCGCGAGATCTTTGTCGAAGTCAGTCAGGCAAACGCCGGACTGATTCGCCGCGATCTGTCGCAGCAGGAAATCGGTCGCGCCGCGCTCAGTAAGTTTTCGACGCGCGATCTCGTCGATATCTGTTCACGTGCCGGTGAGTACTTCACCAACGACCCGTTACCTCTCGGTGACACAGAACAAACCCCTGAAGACTACGTGCAGCAGGTTTCAGCAACGACCGGCATGCCGTACGTCCTGGCTCGCCGCAACATGCATAAGATCAAGAGCATGTTTACCAACATGGAAAACGTGCTCAACGGTCTGACCCGAAACATCGATTGGGAAATCATGGATCGCGGGTTCGGAAAGCTTGATGGCAAGGCGATCAGCTTCTTTCCACGCACGCAATCGCTCGGCGCAGTGCTGCCCAACAACTCACCGGGCGTGCACTCGCTTTGGATCCCCGCGTTCCCGTTGCGCATTCCGCTCGTACTCAAACCCGGCAGCGCCGAACCGTGGACACCTTACCGAATCATCCAGTCGTTAATAAAGGCCGGCGCGCCGCCGGAAGCTTTCACTTTTTATCCCAGCGATCATGCGGGCGCCGCTGAGATTCTGCGTCGCTGTGGCCGTTCCCTGCTCTTCGGCGACACCTCGACCGTCGGGATTTCGGAGAACGATCCGCGCATCGAGGTACATGGTCCGGGTTACAGCAAGGTGATCATCGGCGAAGATTGTGTCGACGACTGGGAACAGTATCTCGACGTGATGATCGCATCGATTGCGGAAAACGGCGGTCGCTCGTGCGTCAACGCGTCAGCGATCTGGACGCCGGCGCACGCTGATGAGATCAGTGAAGCACTTGCAAAACGTTTGGCCCGGATCGTCCCTCGCGCCGCTGATGATGAGAACGCACAGATCGCGCCATTCGTCGATCCCAAAGTCGCTGATCGCATCAACACGATCATCGAACACGCCCTGACCGAACCGGGCGCGCGCGACGTCACCGCCGCGTATCGCGACGGCGAACGGCTCGCTAATTGGAACAACTGTTCGTATCTGCTGCCGACGATTATCAGGTGTGATTCCGATCACGCGCTTGCGAACCGTGAGTTTCTCTTCCCCTTCGCGAGCGTCCTGGAAGTTGCACAGAAAGACCTCGTTGACGTACTTAGCCCGAGTCTCGTAGTTACCGCCATCACGAAAGATCCGAAGCTGATCCAGGCACTCGTTTCTTCGTCGCGGATCGATCGTCTGAACATCGGTGCGCTGGCGACGAACCAGGTGAGCTGGGATCAGCCTCACGAGGGCAATCTCTTCGATCATCTTTACGCGCGCCGCGCGTTTCAACAGGCCGCCGCCGTCTGAGGACTCGAGTTGAGAATTCTTTATCTCACAGGCGGAGCGGGCCGGATGTACTGCGGCAGTTGTTTGCGCGACAACGCCATGGCTACGGAGTTGATGTCGCGTGGTCACGACGTGATGCTGCTGCCCGTCTACACGCCCACGTTCACCGACGAACCGAACGTGAGTCGGGATCATGTGGTGCTGGGCGGCATTAGTGCGTACCTGGAACAGTACGTTCCCTTGTTTCGCAAGACGCCTCGTTGGCTCGATCGCTTGTGGGATTCGAAAGCTGTCCTGAGTCTTGCCTCACGCCGTTCGATTTCGACCAATCCGAAGATGTTGGGCGAGATGACGGTTTCCGTGCTGAAAGGCGAAGACGGCTTCCAGCGAAAAGAGATCGACAAGTTTATCGAGTGGGTCAAACACGAATCTCCGCCTGACGTCATCAACCTGCCTTACTCACTTCTGCTCGGCATGGCGGAACCGCTGAAGCAGGCTTTGAACGTGCCGATTCTTTGCACACTGCAGGGTGAAGATCTTTTTCTCGACGGCTTGCAGGAACCGTATCGCACGGACGCGATGGATCTGATTCGCAAACACATCAAGCACGTGGATTCGTTTCTTTCGGTGAGCGACTACTACGCGCGGTTCATGCCCCTGTATCTCGGGATTCCGCGAGAGAAGATTCGCGTTGTGCCGCTGGGGATCAATCCGGACGGCTTTGACTTGCGCGAGCCGAACCGCGATGGTCCATTCACTGTCGGTTTCCTCGCGCGCGTCGCGCCTGAAAAAGGTTTGCACGTGCTGGCGGAGGCTTATCGCATTTTGCGTAAGTCGGGCGAGTTGCCCGAAGCGAGGTTCGAAGCCGCAGGCTACATGGCGGCTGATTGCAAACCTTATCTCGAGAAGATTCAAAAGGAGTTGAAGAAGGCGGGACTCGAGAGTGAGTTTCACTATCGCGGTGTTTTGGATCGAGCTGACAAGATCGCGTTCCTGCGTAAGCTCGATGTGATGTCGGTGCCGGCTACTTATGATGAGCCGAAGGGAGTATCTTTACTTGAAGCGATGGCGTGTGGTGTTCCTCTTGTGCAGCCGCGGCGCGGCGCGTTCACTGAGATTGTTGAGAACACGGGCGGTGGACTTTTGGTGAAGCCAGACGATCCTGAAAGTCTTGCGGCAGGTATTCTTCAACTGGTGCGCGATAAGAAGCTGGCGGAAGAGTTTAGTGCGAATGGCTTTCGTGGTGTGCGTGAGCAATACTCGGCAGTGAACATGGCGGATCGAGTGCTCGAAGCTTATGAGGGCGTGACATGTCCAACCCCTTCAGTCCCGGCGACGATTTGATTTTCCAGCTCGAGAGCGGGTTTGGACTGCTGCGCGTTTTGGCTGTAGAAGGCGAAGGCGGAGACGCGGTTTGGCATCTACTGGCGTACGACGAGTTCTTCCCGGACGTTGAATCGGCGGAAGCAGCGTTGGCCGAACGCCCGTTGCCGGTCCGCAAACCACATATGGCCTTAACGAATCGCGCCTTCGAACGCACGCCCGCCGCGCGGCTCGGCAATCGTCCAGTGACGGAAGATGAATTGGTTCCCTATCAAGCCTGGCTCAACACCGATCGCCACATCTCGGATCGCTCAGCCCTCTTGATGCTCGGAATCCGTTAGCTGCTGGGAATCCGCCAGGTCTTCTTTGCGTCTTCCTTTGCGCCTTTGCGTCTTTGCGCGAGAAACCTTCTTTCTTTACTTTACAAACCATGCACCGAAAGCTTACGACACCCCTGCATCTGCTTCTCCTTCTCCTGCTCCTGTTTTCCCCCGCGCTCGCCGCGCGCGTCGAACGCCTGATCGACACCTGGCGCCCGGAACATTACACGATCGATATCACGCTCAACGATCGCCTTTCCGAGATCACTTCCGCCTCGGCACGCATCAACATCCTGATCCTGAAGCAAACAAACCTGATCGACCTCGACTTCGGGGATCTAACAACGAAAAGCGTCACTCTCAACTCAAAGCCCCTCACCTTCACCCACAAAGGTGGCAAGTTGAATGTCACTCTTCCCGATTCGCAAAATCGCGGCATGCGCCTAATCCTCGTTATCGAGTACAGCGGCAAACCGCAAGACGGGCTAATCCTGACCTCCGACAAAGACGGCAAACCGTCCGCGGTCGGCGACAACTGGCCCAATCGAGTTCATCACTGGATCCCGGCTCTCGATCATCCGTCCGCGAAAGCAACCGTCACGTTCAACATCACTGCACCAGCGCCTGAAGAAGTAGTTGCGAATGGTAAGTTGGACCACGTCCAAACCACCGCGAGTGGCCAGCGCACCTGGACCTACTCGGAAGGCCTCCCGATTCCGCCGTATTGCATGATCATCGGCGTGGGCCAGTTTGCGAAGATCGAGCCGGCAGAAAAGGCGCTCACGCCTCTCAGTTACTACGTCCCGCAGTCGGACGCACTCGTTGCCCAGAAGGGTTTTGCGCCGTCGATTCCGTCGCTTGAGTTCTTCAGCAAAACTGTTGGGCCATATCCATACGAGAAGCTCGCGATGATCGTCGGCGCGACTCGTTTCGGCGGGATGGAGAATTCGAGTGCGATCGTGTTCACGAGCAATTTGCTGACTCGACCGCCGGCCTCGGTGGGAATGAGTAAGACGTATGGGATTCCGGCGAACAACGTGAGCTTGATCGCGCACGAGATCGCGCACCAGTGGTTTGGCGATTCTGTTACCGGCGCGACGTGGGCGGACCTTTGGCTGAGCGAGGGCTTCGCTACGTACTTCGCGGGTCTCTTTGTGCAGCGCTACGAAGGCGAAGAAATGTTTCAGGTGTTTCTGAGGAGTGCGGCAACGAATATTTTCAACTACGAGAAGAACAACCGCACTCCGATTTACGATCGCGACACGGAAGACCTCTTTAAGCTCCTGAACGCGAACAGCTATCAGAAAGGCGCGTGGGTGCTGCACATGCTGCGCTCGGATCTCGGCGACGAAGCTTTCTTTCGCGGCATTCGAAACTACTACGAGGCACACAAGCATTCGACCGCAACGACTGAAGATCTTCGCCTCGCGCTGGAGAAGGCGTCGGGCAAACCGCTCAGCAACTTTTTCGCGCGCTGGGTTTATGGCGTTGGGCATCCGCAGTACGAGCTGGCGTGGAGGTGGCGACCCGGCAGCGGTCTGAAGATTGACTTGAAACAGATTCAGCTCGGCGATGCGTTCGTAGATCCGCTGCCGATAACAGTTACGACGGCTGAGGGTACGCGCGACATCATTCTCACGCCGAAGAGCAAGGTGTTTACCGAAACGATCGCGCTGCGCGAGAAGCCGTTGCGGGTCGACGTCGATCCGCGCAACACGTTGCTGAAGGAGATCAAGGTTATCGGGTCTTCAGACTAAAATCTGCGTAATCTGCGGATCTGTGTAATCTGTGGACGGTTTGACACTTGAAACAGCCTTCCCTATTATCCATCGACAAGTCGGGGCGTGGCTCAGCCTGGTAGAGCGCACGGTTCGGGACCGTGAGGTCGGAGGTTCGAATCCTCTCGCCCCGACCATTAGAATCAACGACTTACGGCTGCCAACCACTGGCGGCCGTATTTCATTTGTGGCCAATTTGTGGACACGTTGAAAAACTACTTCTTGGGTCAACCGATTTGCGGGAATGTATCGCTCGGTGGTTTCATATCTCTGCCCATGATCCGAACAGCTCTATGACTGCTAAGAAAGTTGAACTACGTGGAGTGGAATTCAATCATCCCGCTTTGCAGAGCGCCATGCGGGTAATGGTCGGGCACAATGGCAAGTTTAAAGGTCTCGGAACGGCTTTCTTGACACCTAGCATTGCATTGACCGCGTCGCATGTCGTCAATCCAGTGCGATGGCTTGAATACAGCCGCGCAAGTAACAATATGTCCGTCGCAGCCTTCTAGGTTTTGAGGGGCAACTATTTCGGTGGATGTCGATGCGAGTTTACGGTTAACTAAAAGTTTACTTGGAAGAGCGTTGTGTTCTCAAAGTGTGCCGAGCTAAGAGTATCTCGCGCCGACAACTTGTGCTCACCACTGCAAGCGCCGGTGATTTCCGCACAAGATATAAGTGGCCCAGTGGAAGGGGTGGGTGGTGTCGATATCGCCAACCTTTTCAAGGGGTCTAAGATGGCCATCGGAGTGCCCCTTCTTTAAACAATCGAGTTGGGTGCGTCTGAGTGCTTGATCACGCGAACAAGTGTTGAGGTACTCATAAAAACGCGCGGCAAACGATTTCGCAAACTGATCGTTGACCGTCCAGAGACAGGCAAGAATGCTCTCGGTGCCTACTCTGCGAAAAGTCTCGGGCAATCCAATGATCCAACGACCCGGCACAATGAAATTATCGGCTGACGAGCATGCGGATAAACTAACGTGTCGCAATTGAGTCAGATTCAAGGCTGAAAGTTCACGCACGCTAAGAACTTCAACACGTCCATTCTCAGAAACCAGTACCAGCCCGGAAGCATCTGGTTGATCCGCGCGGAAGATTCCGTGACACGCGATGTGGAGCAACGTAGAGTCGTTCAAGTGCTTGACGATTGCTGACTTCGTTGCAACTTCATCTAGTAGAGTTTGATACGGCAAATTGCGTTTTTGACACCACTTCTCCAGTTCATGGATCTCCGGCAAAACTCCCGGTAACGCCTGAAAGTTAGCTCCACCTTTTTGGACTCCTACAAAGAGAGCCTTCGGTCCAGTGACGACTCGGGCACCATTCTTCTGACTGAAGAAGCCGACATCCACATTCAGACCGAATCGTTCCAGCAGATAGCTTCCCTCATATCTAATCGCCGCAAAAGGAAACCCTACAAGACTGTCGTGCGGAATTATTGTTAACGTCCGTACGCGTGGAGAAAGAAGTTTGATAATGGAAGGGAGCTGCAATCGGTGCGCTACTTTCTCGGCAATCAACGTCGCGTCATTCGAAGGATCTGCCTTACCGGAAGACTGGAGTGGGTTGAGATTACGCTCACCCGTGAACAGCGAATCGAGAAACTCAATTCCCAGCAAATCGTCTGTCGGGAGTGATGTCACATTGCGGGAAGGAGCCGACCTGTTCACCAACACATGCCATTGCTTGACGATCTCTCGTATTTGGATTTTGCCAATCTTGGCGACCTTGAAATCTAAGCACATCCATCCGGCGTAAATAATCAGCACTCGATCCGGCAACACAAGAAACGAGATGGTGGCCCGATCTCGTGGATGATTCCATAACAATTTCCAGAGCGACGTTTTCTTTTGGGCGGCCTCACGCTCTTCGGGAACATCTCCTATTAACGAGTCCCGATAGCGTTCGATGTACTCCAACAGCCCGTATATGCGTTTCATTAATGACCAGCGACGTAGCGGCTTATTGATCCAGATACCTCCATTCATTTTCTCTTTTAGCTCAACCAGTCGACCGATTTCACCGGCGATGAACTCTTCTTCCGTGGTCCATTTATTCAATAAGTAAACCGATTGATACGCCGGCGGGAGTGATTCAGTCATGGAAGTAAGAAGCTGCTTGTTGTTCTCAGACAATTGTTCGGACGAGCTTTTCGGACGACCCAGCCGGATCCAGCACCAACTCAATATTCGCTGGGCCTGCAACAGCTCCGGCTTTAAATCCATTTCCGCGAGCACAGGCAAACTTTCGCCCAACAAACGTTCCGCACGCTCTAGGTCACCGTTGTAATAGGCAAGCGTACCCTCGAGGATCTTAAGCCTGAGCAAAATTAGTTTCGAATCGGACTTTCCAAACGCATCACGCAGGTGGTCCACCACCACTGACGCCATCGGCAGATTAAGCTGGCCGAGTTGCCAATAGAAATCGAGAGTTCGATCTTCAAACAGTGATAGATAATTCTCACTCTGCGGAATTTCCGGGAACGTCTCTGCTACAGCACTCGCGGACGGTGAAGTTTTGAATGTGGAGTCTGAGGACGCGACCGCAGTGGTCCCCACAAAAGAGGAACTTCGTTCTTCTGCGACAGCCAACTGGCGTGTCGCGCGAGCCGTCACATAGTCATCGCCAAGTTCAGCAGCCTGGGCTTTGACTGAGAGAACGATCTCCTGAGCAACAGCTACATTGTTTAAGAAGGTCAAGGCATCCGCCAGGTTTAGCTTTGCTACCAGCGCGGACCTCTGGAATTCCCCTTCCTCGCAGCACTGCAAAACGTCTAAATATTTGGTTAGCGCGCCACCAAAGTCTCCGCGCAGCATTCGCAATTTCGCGTCGAGCTCAGACGCGCGGACGTAAGAACCAGGTTGGCGCTTTCTATCGAGAGTCGATTCAATTCTTTCGAGATTTTCTCGGGCGGCGTTCAGATCTCCCGACTCTAACAGGGCCGTTACGATTGCAAGGTTTAAAGGTAGCGCTGCCCGTTGGGCCAACTTCGGGGCGCTCTGGCCGGTGAAGCGCAGTCCCCTTTGGAGCATCAAGAGTGCTGCTTGATACTGGCCCAACGATGAAAGCAACCAACCAAAAATCAGATAAAGACGAGAAAACATCACGGCACGATCCTCTGCCGTCGTATCGTTCCAATGACAACGTGTTTCCCAAGCGTCTAAGTCGGTATCAGTAAGAGAATGGGCTTCGATATCCCCGATTCTAGAACTCATGCCCCGCAAGAGTTGTGAGGCGTTGGTGAGACGTCCAAAGCTGAGCGCTAAGTGGATTCGTTTGACTGTGGCGTAATCGGCGCCAAAGAAGTTCTGAGCCGACTCGAGGAGCGAAGCCATGCCCGCCAGTAAATCGTCGGCGCCCTTGTCGTAACCAAAGAGGGTTGCCAGTTCGGCCGCTCGCTCGAGAACCACCATATCGGCGGCTGTCAGATTTGACGGCTCACCAACAACTCGGATACGGCTGGTTAGAATTGTCAGGTAGCCTGCAAAGGCACGCTTGAAATTTCCGGACCTACGGGCTTCTTCCGCGCGTTTGAAG
>JBIOVO010000264.1:0-7154 GCA_044867735.1 Pyrinomonadaceae bacterium
GTAGTATGTTTTCGGTCCTTCGTCCTGAAGGACGCCGGAGTTAGCCTCTTTCCCACGCAAAACCTCCCTTCCACCCCGAAAATGCGAGGAAAACAATGAAAAGTACAAAATGTGTTGCCTGCGGCTATGTGGGCTTTTCCGATGAGACCTGCAAAGGCTGCGGGGCACCCCTGAACCAGCGCGCGACAAACATGCCGCCGGTCGCTCCCGTTTACAACTCCCACTACGACGACTCCGGCTGGGACGAGCAGAAAGGCCAGAAAAAGGGCATGGCGATTTTCGCCCTCGTGCTGGGCATACTCAGTTTTTTGACCTTCGGCATGCTCGGCGTCGGCGCCATCACCGGCATCATCCTGGGTTGCATAGCGATGTCACGAGCCAAACACCAACCGTGGAAATACGGTGGACGTGGTATCGCTATCGCCGGCCTGTGCCTCTCGGCGACTTCACTTGTCATGGTTGTGCCGGTAGGAATCGTTGCCGCGATTGCGATTCCCAATTTGCTAGCGTCTTACCGGGCCGCAAATGAAGCTTCGGCGATCAGTGCGCTACGGGATATCGCTGCTGCTGAAGTGACTCATCAGAGCACCAAAGGAAGATTCGGAACGCTGGAAGAGCTGCGCGCTGACAACCTGGTGAACGGCAAGCTCGCCACCGGCGAAAGGCACGGTTACCTGTTCACCGTCTCAGCACCCACGCCTGATACTTTCGAAGTATTCGCCGTGCCCACCGATTATCGCACCAGCGGCTTCAGGTCTTTTTACATTGACGAGACCGGCGTCATACGTGGCGGCGACAACTTTGGCGGTCCATCGTCGAAAATGGACGAGCCCTTAAACACCGATTCCGACTATTCTCGGAGAAGTAATCGCCGCGTCGATTATCGTAACGACCGCAGGTATTAGCAGCACCGATTGCCGATTACTGATTGCCGATTTATCCTGCTCGCTGGTTTTCATACTGAGCAAGGGAAATCGGCAATCTTTATGGCAGATCAAGTATGCGTCCACATTGACGCTATATCCGAGGTCAAACAACCGACAGTAAGAGTTTGTGAAGAGTGCGTGAAGACCGGAGCGCGTTGGGTGCACCTGCGGACGTGTCAGGAGTGTGGGGTTACGCTCTGTTGCGACAGTTCACCGAACAAACATGCGTCGAAACACGCGCGCGCGAGCGGGCATCCGGTGATTGCATCGGCTGAACGCGGTGAACAATGGCTTTACTGCTATCCGGATGATGCGTTTGCCGAATACTAAGCCATCGATCGGCTAGGGCCACTGGATCACTTTCGCCTTCGGCTTTGTGTCTTGTGCCGGCGTGATCACTTGCGGATTCATGGCTTCGTTTGCTTTTGGCCGTGTTGCCGTCTCCGCGGGTTTTGGCTTCTCAAACTGAGGCGTAGCGACTGCCTGCTCCGCTTGTTTGGAAGGCTCCTGAACAGCGATCGGATTCTCCGAAGCGCGCGGTTTGAACGGCACTCGTCGCCGGCTATTACCAACAGGATTCGCAGGCGTCTCACTAACTCCAGGCTCTGACGAGTTTACGGGAGCGTTCGCAGTCGTATCCACGACCGGTTTTGGCAACGCCGCCTCGCTGCTCGGCGCAGGCTGGTTTGAGTGATTCTCAACTGGAACGTTACCAACGTACGGACGCCGCAAAAGCAGCGCTCCAACGCCACACGCAACGATTAATAAGATACCGGCCAACACACAAACTGCGACGCCTCGATGCATCGAGCGCACCCGACCCATAAATGCAGAACCCGCATTAAAGCCCCGCGGTACTTCGTGGACCATGTCCCAGATCTCCGGTGGATCGGAGAGAGTCTTGATAGGGACAGGAGCATAAGAAACAGGCGCAGGGGCAGGCGAGACAGGAGCAGGAGCAGCAGCAGGAACAGGTGGAGCAGGCGCAGCAACCGGAACAGTTACGGAAGCAGCGGCTGGACGCATGGCGACCGGAGCGGGTGCACGAATCGGAGTTGGAGCAGGAGCGCCAGACTGGAGACAGCGAGCAGCCTCATCAAACGTGCGGGCGGTGGCCCACGTGTAAGCTGAAGCACCACATCGCGTCACGACCTCAGTCTTCGCACCGTACTCGATCAAAATTCGCACGGTTTCGGTGTGACCAAAGAAAGCCGCCAACGCTAACGCCGTAAACCGGTCGTTGCGCATTACGTTTGGATCCGCGCCGCGCTCAAGTAAGGCGCGAACCATCTGCTCGTGTCCGTGATACGCGGCACGCATCAGCGCAGTCATACCATGCCGGTTGCGCGCGTCGATGTTCGTCACCCGGGGAAGAACACGTTCCAGTTCCTCAACCTCATTCGTCTCTGCCACGCGCCACAAGTCCTGCGTTGCCGAGTCGACCAAAATTCGTTGTCTTAGTGCTGCTGACATGATTAATCATGAATCATAATCCGGTCACCGGGCTTAATCAGCGGATCGGCGACCTTACCTGATTCAATGTCCTTTAGTTTGTAACGAGTCACCACCAGAAACCCCTTGCCATCATCTCGGCCGATCCGTGCCTCTTTTGATTTCGGGGTGACTCCCCCGGCAGCGATGATTGCCTGTGTTAACGTTAAGCCGCGGCGATACGTCTTCTCGCCCGGAAACTTCACTTCCCCGCCAACGTAAACAAACTGCGCCATACTCGGAAACAGCGTGATCACGTCGCCCGGACGAACGAGCATGTTCATCTCCGAAGCCTGCGAGAGATCCACCTCGAATGTCTCATTCGATTGACTCCGCATCACTGTCAGTCGCGCCGCTTCGGGTAACGGCTGCGCGTCGGCAACTACGACGTAGAGTGGAATCGCCTCGCGCCGCAGGATTTTGGTGCCCGAGTCCTTGATGAGTCCGCTGACGAGTATTGTATGGCTCGCATAATCGCGAACTCCCACCGATACCTTCGGGTTCTCTACCAAAGCGCGTCGCTTCAGTTCGCTTTCGAACCTGCTGCTGATCTCCTCGACCGTGAGGCCAGCAGCTTGCAGTGGTTCAGCGAGCAGCGGGTGCTCCAGGAACCCTGAAGACGTGATCGTGAATAGTGTCGATTGTGGTGAGGTTGAATCGTTGATGCGAATGTCCAACACATCGTTTGGTCCCACGCGATAGATCCTGGTGAGGGCGAGATCGTTAGCGGCGGCGTCTACTTCTTCCGAAGCCTCTACGACGGTCTTTTCAGATGCTGTTGCGGGAGGTTTTGAGTTTAGCGAAACCTGCTGGGCCGCTGGTTCGGCTGGTGGCTCGCCGGCGCGTTGCGCGGTTGGGTCAGCCACACGTTCCCTGACCGCAGGCGGAGTTGGTTGTGCACCTGGCGGAGGGGCTGCTTCGCGGCGCTCCGCTGCGATGCGAGCGCTGTCCTGTTCCCACAACATCGCACGCGCGAGTCCGAGCCGGTCGCGAGCTTCGTCGTCTTTCGGATTCAGTTCAATTGCGACTTTGAAACTCTCGATCGCGTTTCGCCATTGCTTCAAATCGTAATAAGCGTGACCGAGGGCAAAATGCGCATTGGCAAACGTGGGATCCAGCCTCACCACGCGCCGAAGTATCTCGACGGCCTGAGGATACAAACCCGCCAATCCGTACTTCACACCCTCTTTGTAAAGTCGTTTGGCTTCTGCCTTTGCTTCGGGTGATGGTGGTTCACTGCTGGAGCCAGCGGTAGTCGAATCGTTGGAGAAGTTAATCGCAGTTTGGGCCGAGACAAGATCCGGGCAAGGGCCAAGGAGAAAAATAGAGGCCAAGAGTACAAGCGATTTGAACATCGTGCCCCCCTTGAAAAGGAGTAGATTCGTAAAACCCGCACGGATGGGGGAGGTCGGTCTTGGGGTCGCCGAACTGGTACACGCAGGGGATGCCGGATGGGTTGCTTATACCACTTTTGGGCGACCAAAGCCAACAAATTCCCGGGAGATAGTCGGTCAGTTTGGGTTGGGCGTCTCCCTATGCAAACTGACTCACTAAAGTTTTGGCTCACGTCCCCAGTGCCGATGCTGCGCGATTGCCATAATGAAGTTTTCAGCTAACGTCGCAGGATGAACGTCTCTCGCAAAAATCAGCCCCGCATCCGTCAAAGATTCATCCAGTCCCGCGCTTTCGAGCAACGCGACTCCGGCGCCGCTGGCAGCAATCGTCTTGCAGTGCTTGTAAGCCTCGTTCAAGAAGTTGATCGCTTCCGGTTCGGCCTGTAACGCCAAGACACTCGTTTCACCGTCGGGAACATAGAACGCATCGAACAACACCGAGGCGCCGGTCAGAAAACTGAAATCAGCATTCACGGTATCGCCCTCTCGTCCGGTCAAGACACCGAGCCGCGGCGCCACTGTCAACACCTTCGCCCCGGCCTTCATCAACGACATCTTCATCTCAGCGACACTGTTGTCGTTGAATCCGTCAGCGACGAGAAAAGCGATCTTTCGCGTCTTAATCGTCTTCAGCGTGAAGTTTGGATTATCGATCATACGCAACGCCGGCGATGGCTCTACCTTGGCGCCGTTGCGCTTTGGTTGAAACTTTCGCGGATCGGCGTCCGCCGGAAAGCTCATGTTCAAAGGCTTGTCGATCTTCGACGGCACACTGAGACCAAGGCCGGACCCGACTTTGTTCGCCAGATCCGTATCCACCTGGGCCAGTAAGTAAAGCATTCGCTCGCGAATCGGCGGTGTTTCGACTTTACCTAACTCGAATCGCAACGCGCGGACGATGTGCTTCCTTTCCGGCTCTGATTGGCTCTGGTAGAAAAGCCTCGCCTGGCTGAAGTGATCGAAGAAACTCAAGCTTCGCTGGCGAATCTTCTGTGCATCGATCCGCTCCGCGTAACTGGCAAAGCCACCCATATCCACGCCCGCCTGAAACGGGCATCCACCGCGCAGGTTGTTCGGTTCGTAACTCGTCTGTCCCCGGTTGATGGTTTGCCGCATAAAACCATCACGCTGGTTGTTGTGCAGCGGCGCCACAGGCCGGTTGATCGGAATCTCGTGAAAGTTTGGACCACCAAGACGAAGCAACTGCGTGTCGAGATACGAGAAGAGACGACCCTGCAACAGCGGATCATTTGTGAAATCGATACCGGGCACGATGTTAGCAACGTGAAATGCGACTTGCTCAGTTTCGGCGAAGAAGTTTTCCGGATTTCGATTCAACGTCAACCTGCCGATACGCTGTGCGGGAACAATCTCTTCCGGAATGACCTTCGTCGGATCGAGCAGATCAAAGTCAAAACTGTGTTCATCCTTCTCCTCGACTATCTGCACACAGAGTTCCCACTCCGGATAGTCGCCGCTCTCGATCGACTCCCACAGATCGCGACGATGAAAGTCGGGATCCTTGCCCGAGATCTTTTGCGCTTCATCCCAGGCCACGGCGTGTAGACCAAGCAGTGGCTTCCAGTGAAACTTTACAAAGCGTGCCTTGTCACGAGCGTTGACGAATCGAAACGTGTGCACACCGAAACCTTCCATCATGCGAAGGCTGCGTGGAATCGCGCGATCAGACATTACCCACATGATCATGTGCATCGATTCCGGCATGAGCGAGATGAAGTCCCAGAACGTATCGTGTGCAGACGCGGCTTGCGGAATCTCGTTGTGAGGTTCCGGTTTGACTGCGTGAACCAGGTCGGGAAACTTGATCGCGTCCTGAATGAAGAAGACTGGAATATTGTTTCCAACCAGATCGAAGTTTCCTTCCTGCGTGTAAAACTTGACGGCGAAACCGCGCACATCACGCGCCAGGTCAGTGGAGCCACGCGAGCCGGCGACTGTCGAAAAGCGAACAAAAACAGGAGTCTTAATCGAGGGATCCTGAAGAAAGTGCGCCTTGGTGTACTGGGCCATCGACTCATACACCTGGAAATGCCCATGCGCGCCGGAACCACGCGCGTGCACTACGCGTTCGGGAATGCGTTCGTGATCAAAGTGCATGATCTTCTCCCGCAAAATGAAGTCTTCAAGCAGGCTTGGACCACGATCGCCTGCTTTGAGCGAGTTTTGATTGTCGTTGATGCGAATGCCCTGATTGGTGGTGAGGTATTCACCGGCTGAGTCTTCGATGTTGGGCGTCAGCTCATCCAGTTTGAGATTGCTCTCGCCGAGTCCTCCGCCATTTGGTAATTCAAGTTCATTTTCCGGTGCATTCGATTTCGTCTTTGAGTTATTTCGCTTCGAGTTCTTCCTTGCCTGGCTCATTTCCCCACCCCTTTCTCGTTCTTGTTCCCTTCACAAGTTTCAACCACAAATATCACTCAGACACAAATCTATTTAAGTCATTTGTGTCTTAGTGTCTTTGTGGTTAACAAGACTCTGCGCTATCGTGCGCCGGCCTTCTTCGTTCTGCCCTTCTTTGCTTTCGCCGCCTCCTCGGCAGTGGTGACGTCCTGCTCTTCTTCAGGCGGTGGCAGGACGGCCGGCATCCCAAGAGCCTGAATCCAGAGTTCGCGCGTCCAGCCCTTCGTATGGTAGAGGTGCTCGTCTTCTTCCTCCTCGACCTTTTCATACGCAAGTGTCAGCAACATCGACTCGGCCTCTGGGGCATTCTTCGCCAGCTCGCCCAACAACTCCCAGTTGAGATGATCCTTCGTCTCGGCCAGCACGATGCACTCAGCGGCGACGATCTGCGCTGACTGCGGATCCGTGGATCGCAATGCCATCTCGATTGCTTTGACGAGAGACGTTCCGATGTAACGAACAACCTTGCGCCCGGGAGTTTCAGCGTCGGGATCCAATTCGAGTGTTGTTAGCAGATCTGAAACAATCTGCACGTGGTTCTTGGTCTCCTCGAGATACTTGTTCCACTCTTCACGGAGATCTTCATTGACCGCGCAACGCAGCGCCGTCGAATAAACCTGTACTCCTCCTTTTTCAGTTTCAAGAGCTTGATACAACAGATCCGTAGGAACTTTTGCGAGCAGTGTATTACCTTTCATCAGACCCTCCTTGAAAATCAATCATCTGTTCGGAGTCGTGCGAGCTCAATTTTTATGTCAGCCGTTTGAGGCAAAAGTTACTTGATGAAGATGTTTAGAGTGTGAAAATGTGAATTCAGATTTGTGCTTAGAGCAGGGTGTGAATGCGACCGGGAGATAACGAGTGCGAGCGTCGGGTGGCCACGGAGAGCCACCCATACAATAACGCGACGGAGATTGCTTTG
>JBIOVO010000265.1:0-4322 GCA_044867735.1 Pyrinomonadaceae bacterium
TCGCTCGTGCGTGGACCGGTCGAGAGGTGGAACGCATAGATATTGTTCGTTCCGTACTCTTCAATCATCGCGACGATGCTCTGACGCATGCCGGTGAGGAGCGACGCGATGCAGATCGCCGTCATGACGCCGATAACGATTCCCAGCACCGTCAGAAAACTACGAAACTTGTGACTGCGCACGCTGTCGAGCGCCATCTTCAGAGTTTCGCCCAAAAGGCCTTTTGGCAGTCGTAACTTCATCACTTAGGTAGCGTGCGTCAAAGCGAGAATCGGATCGAGCCTGGCGGCCTTAAACGCCGGATAGATACCTGCGATCATTCCGACTACGCTTGAAACTGCCAAAGCCAGGATGATGTAACCGATTGTTATCGTCATCGTGATCGATGCGAGGGTCGTGATCAACGTAGTGATACCCCACGCAGCAAGCAGACCGATTACACCGCCGAGCGCGCAGAGAATTGCCGACTCGATCAGAAACTGAAGCAGGATCTGACGGCGCGTTGCTCCGACCGCCTTTCTGAGGCCGACTTCAAACGTTCTTTCGGTGACGCTCACCAGCATGATGTTCATCACCACGATACCGCCGACGACCAGAGTGATCAGCGTTATCGGAATGACGACCATCGCGATCGTGCCCGTGAATTCGTCGATCTGATTGTTCAACTCCTCAACGTTGACGAGACCGAAATCGTCTTCTTCGTTGCCGTTCAGTCGATGCTTGATGCGCATGGCCACTCGCGCATCTTCGATGGCTGTGTGGAAGGTCTCACGTGTGCGGGTCTTGCCATGTATTTGCAACCCGTTGCGACCGAAGATCTGCATGTGCGTCGTCACGGGAATGTAGATGTGACGGTCGAATGAGTCGCCGAAAAACGCGCCACGCTTCTCTTCAACACCGATAACACGCATCGGCAGGCCGCGGACCTTCAACGTCTTTCCAATCGGATCGACGTAGGGGAAGAACTTCTCTTTGATGTCTCCGCCGAGAACAACCACGAGCGCCGAACGCTGCACGTCCTCGTTAGAGATAAACCGCCCCGATTCGATGGTCTTGTCTTCAATATCGACCATGTTTGCGGAGGCGCCAAAAACCGCCGCTCCGGGAAACTCGATGCCGTCCTGCTTCAGGTCCGTACCGCTGCCGGTTTGTGCGCCGACGTCGGAGCATGAACCACAATGGTCGCGCACCCATTCATAGTCATCCCAATTCAGTCGCTTGTTGCGGCGGTTGCGGCGCTCGAACTCCTCGTCGCTCATGTCGCCCGAGAACGCCATGCGCGCGATCATGAAGTGGTTACTGCCCAGCACTTTCGCGAGTTTGTCTATGACGTAGGTATTAAGACCGCTAATAGAAGCACCGACTGTTACAACGGAGGCCACGCCGATGATGATGCCGATTAGCGTTAGAAAAGCCCGCAATTTGTGGGCAAAGATCGACTGGAGAGCGATCTTCAGGGCATCGGAATAAAAGGACAGAATCGCTTTCATAAAGGGTGCGGCCGCTGGTAGCGGCTCGGTATACGCCGCAAAAAGCCGGTAAGTTCGACCCGAAATTCTTGCGCAAAGACGCAGGGACGCGAAGAAATCTCGCGTCCCGGCGTCCTCGCGTGAGAGAGAACGGTTAAAACAGAACGTACCTACCAACCTCTAAGACGCGCCGCAGTGCCTTTTTATTAACAGATGATTTTCTATCCGCAGATTACACAGATTTTACTTCTGCGTAATCTGTGGATGGTTTCGCTGAGAACTTGTCGGTCCAGCGAATCCGCCCCGTTACCTGCATGACCACAAACAGCGTCAGCACCGAGCCGATCGTGATAGCGAGTCCGGTGAAGCCTTTGAGGAAGAAGGCGTAAGAAAACATCACGAGGTAGATAAACTGCGCCAGTGCCGCTTCTCTACTCGCGAAACGAATGCCCACCACAAGTCGCAGATAACTCACCACTAGAAAAATAGAGACCGCGGAGGAAATCGCAAAAGCCGAGTGAATCGACAAGTGATCGACCAGATAAGCCAGTAGCAGATGGAAGGAGAAGAACGCGGCAGCGAGGAAAAAGTAGTTCATCGGGTGAAGATCGATGCCGCGTATGGTGGTGATGATTAGCATGAGGAAGAAAAAGAAGAAAAGTGACACCGGGGCAAAGAAACTTATTTTTCCAGCGAGTGGTCCCGGTTGCAGTTTCTCGGGCATGACCATCGCGATCTGATATCCGGACAAGAGATTCGTGTATGACCAGTTGAGGTCCCATCCCTTGCTGGTTTGAGTCTTGTGAGAGGGCGAGAGCGTGTTGTCCGGAAAATCGATGTCTTTGAAATTAGTGGTCATGCGCAGGTCGAAATTGCGGACCTGCGCGACCTCGGCACTCCCAAAGCTGTAACGCCATTCGTTAAGTCCCTGGGAACTGTAACCGACGGCAAGTTGCACGGTTTTGCCGGCGGCGAGCTTGATTGATGAAAGCGCGGAATTCTCTCGGTTAGTAAGCGCCAGAGGATTGCCGTCCGCAGTAAACGTGAGGTTGTCGTAGATTGCCTGGGAGGTTGGGAAGTTCAGAACGAAATCAACTGTCTCTTCCTGCTCGCTCAGATTGCGAAAAGTATAAAGACCGGAGAACGTAACTTTATAAGTGCTGTACCACAGCAGACCTTTCTGCCGGTGTTGAAGATCCAGATCGACGTTGATTCTGCTGCTTTCCACTGGCAGATCTGTGACAACATCTTTCGACATCGTCTTCGTTATCTTTTTTCCGTTTTCCAGAAAGTCTTCTTTCCATTTGGCCACCGATGTGTAGGAGGCGCGCGGCGGCATCTGGTTTTGTGCCGTTCCCCAGGTGGAGGCGACCCGGTGCGACGACTGACTCCCGGAATCATACGTGCGCGAGAAGATGGTTCCGCCGAGAACGCCCCAGGCGACGGAAGTGCAAATGAAGATGAAGACGATGGCGATGATTCTCTTGGTCATGTTTCTACTCCTTGCGACGGTCTGTTTTGGACCATGAATTCTGGGGTTCAACCGGGGGATGCGGCAATGTGGTGATCCACAGAAACTCCATGTGCTGAGCTACGGCCTCCCAAGCCCTCATGCGCGGAGTACTTTGTTTCGCAAAGTCACAAAGCAAAAAAAAGGAGACTCCTCAGGTATTTCGCATCTGTTTAATCAACGATTCCATGTGGCTCAAGTAACTTTCGAGCGCGCTACGGCCGGCGGCGGTCAGTTTGTACTCGGTTTTCGGCAAGCGTCCTTCGAAGTACTTGGAGCAGGAGATGTAGCCTGCTTCTTCGAGTTTGCGCGCGTGCACACTGAGATTGCCGTCGGTCGTGTTCATCAGGTTCTTGAGAGCGCTGAACGTCAGAGACTCGTTAGCGGCGAGTGCACTGATAATCCCGAGACGCAGGCGTTCATGGATCAAACGATCGAGATTTGGAGCGGCACTCTGTTGCTTCGTCGCGCGCGAATCGCTCGCGGCCGAAGTTTGTTTACGTTCACTTTCCTGTTTTGCTGTTGACTGCTTAGCCACCGTATTTCCTCACAATAATCGCACCAAACAAAAGGTGGAGTCCGCCGAAGCCGACTGCCATGAACCAATTTGCGTAAGCCGGAGGGCTGAAGAGCGCGAGTGCGCCCAAACCCATAAAACAAAGACCCATTGCGGGCACCGCTCTGACGGAAAACATACCGCCCGTTATCACGCCGGTGCCATAGAGCAGCAGCCACATCCCTGGAATCGCGTTGACCAGTCCGGCGCGAACCAGGACGAACGTCAGTAAGGCGCCGGCAATAACTGAAGGCGCTAAACTGAAGACTGCCTTGCGGCCGGAGCCTGAGACGAGTGACATTCGCACCGCACGCGCTTTTCGATCCATGGACCAGCCGGCGATCAAAAGCGAGATCAGGGCTTCAGCCATCCACACCGCGAACCACAGTTTGAAATTCGGTTGCTGGGCTGCGATGACGCTTGCGATTAGGGCAGTGGCGCCGATGGCGATTTCGCCGCTACCGGAGATTCCGGTGAAGGGCGTCGCGCGTTCCATGGTTTCGCGGATGTAGCGAAGGTTGTCCATGGCGCGGTCATGGAGCGCAGGTGGTTCGGCCAGGCGCATCGGTTCCATACGAGGAGCAAGGGTACGCGGGCACGCGGGTTCTGTCAAGTACTTTGCGAGACAAAGAGGGTCAGATTAGGATTTCTCGCGCAAAGGCGCAAAGGCGCAAAGGCGCAAAGTTCAGACCTGCGGCTTCAACGTTTAGAGTTCAAGCTTTAGCTTGCTGGTTGCGGGAAAGGCAGCCTAAAGGCTGAACTCTGAACTTTGAAGCCGCAGGTCTGA
>JBIOVO010000266.1:0-5732 GCA_044867735.1 Pyrinomonadaceae bacterium
TCTGCGTTAAAGCTAGTCGTGAGCCATATTTAACGCAGAGGACGCAGAGCCGCAGAGGTCGCAGAGAAGACTGAAAACACAAGACATGAGTACTTTTCGGGCAAAGCGACTCTAACAAGCGTCTAACCTGGACGAACTGGGGCGTACACAGGGTAAAGAACGAACAGTAGACCTATTTGGTTTGTCTTTTCTTCGATGGTTGAAAGAACAGGAGCCACAGAAGCACAAAAGGCACAAACGCTCACCAGGCTATGTGCTTTTTGTGCATCTTGTGGCTAACGCCGCGCGGAATGGCCGAGGAGAAGGTCTGCGATTGCCTCTGAGATAGGAAGTCCTGGAGCGCGTTCGAGCCAGAAGAATTCGCCGGACGGGTTGAGTTCGAGAAAAACGTGCCGTCCGTCGGGCGTGAGGATGATGTCGATAGCGCCGTAGTTCAATGAGAAGTAATCCATCAGCCGAAGAATCTTTTCTTCAACCTCAAGCGGAAGCTGGTAGGATCGCCAATCTTGAAGCATACGGATGCCGTCCCGGCGCCAGTCGTGTGTGGCGCGGGCGGAGACTTGTGAGTCGATGGAGGCTGACATAACGCGCTGGCCCACGACCGTGACACGGATCTCAAGCGACTTGGGGAGCGACTCCTGAAAAGTCGCCGGGCAGATACTCAGGCCGGAAAGGTCCTCAAGATCTTCTGACTTCACCGGGTTGGTAAAAACAACAAGTTCTTTTCCTTCCTCGAAAATCGCGAATGAAGAGAGCATCTTCGTCACTATCCCACCCTCGCAACTCTTTGCGAACGCGCGGGCGGCAGCAGGGTCGTTCGTCGTCAGCGTGCGGGGTGTGTCCAGTCCGAGTTCGCGTGCGACCTGTAACTGAAGCTGCTTGTTCTCCGCGTGACGGATGTGCGGAACGTGATCCATGCGGAAGGCTTTGAGACTGGCGAGCATGCCGTGAGCGGCGGCACTCGTTTCGCCGAGAGACGCGGGACGCAGTTGTCTGTCGAGACCCGCCGGAAGATTTGCACCGAAGTTGAGGCGCCGGTGCCAGATGGCCGTGACCTCACGCAGATCAAACTCGCCCTTTTCATTCGTCAGCGTCAGACGTTCGTCGCCCGACGCGCCGTGATAAGCCGAGAGACGCACATCGGTCGGATAACGATCGGTGTCAAAGCGGATTGCGTGGCCGCCCTTGCGAGAGATGGCGTCAACCACTTGCGCGACGCTGTCGTTATCGTTGCTGTGTGTGACGATGAGAATCGACATAGGAAGTTAGGTTTTGTCCTGGAGTAACGCTTCGGCGATGGCCTCCGAGATAGGAAGACCCAGGTCTCGTTCGAGCATGCCCCATTCGCCGCCTGGATTGACTTCGAGAAAGACGTGCTCACCTGAAGGAGTACAGATCAAATCGACGGCGCCGAAGACGAGGCCGAGTTCCGACATCAACGCTCGCAGTGCGCTTGCGACTTCGGCCGGCAGTTCGGCCTTCTGCCACTGACAATCTTCAGGCGCAACCCGCCGCCAGTCCGTCTGCCCGCGCGAAGTGCCACTCGCGTCGAGCGCACCTGCGAAGACATTACCCGCGACATATGCAACCCGTAGTTCGCAAGCTTTCGGGATCAACTCCTGAAACACCATGGGACAATGGCGAAGCGTTTCGGCGCCGGCCAGATCTTCTTCGCGGACACGGTTCGTGTAGACGAAGGGTTGAACCGCGTTCATGCTGACAGCAAGCGGGCGAAGGAGTTTCGCTACGGTTTGGCCATCAGTCTCAGCGAAGAACTGTCGCGCTGCGACCGGGTCATTGGTGACGAGAGTGCGCGGGATGCGCAGGCCGGCACTCGCGGCCAAACGGAGTTGTCGCTGCTTGTTTTCTGCTTCGCGTTGCCGTTGAAGATCATTTACCCAGCGTGCCTCGTGCAAGGCATCGAGAAAACCTTCAAGCGCGGCGACTGACTCCGCGACGCACATCGAGCGATAGTTGTCGGCAAGGTCGTCGGCCATGAGCGGCGACCAGAGCTTGCGGGCCCAGACGGCGCGGACCTCGGCGGTGGAAACCTGCTCTCCCGCTTCCGTAACGAGATGCGCAGCGCGTTCGTTACCTGCGCGGGCCGAAAGCTGCACGGTTGACGGAAAGAGGTCTGTGTTGAAACGAACTGGACGAACCCCTCTGCGTGCGAGAGCTTGTGACACGAGATCGACGGTGTAGAAGTCACCGGCGTGCGTCAACAGCAGAACGGCGTCGCGCGATGTTGCGGGGATCATGAGTTCGCGGTGAGTAAGGTGCAGCTTGAATCTTAACGCCGAAGGCGCCGGCTAAAGTTGGCCCACGCCTTCGCCGTTTTGGTTCAACTATTGCTTCGGTCCATTGTTGCCCGACGTGAATTCAAATCGTTGATCGATCTCGTCACGGTCAGACGGGTACTTGAGCGTCATGAAGGAATCCTTTGCGGTGTCCTGGCCTTCGAGGAAACGCGCGAAGAACGGCAGGCTCTGCTCGGATGCTTCGGGAGGACATAATTCTGTCTTGTTTTTCATTTGAGTGGATCTCCTTAGATGAACTGAGTTGTTGCGAGGTACAAAATCGTAAAGCGAGACCTATGATGCGTCGAAAGCGGTTTGGGATACTTGATGGTTCAAATAATTCTTAAGACTGATGGCAGTAAACAAAATCATGGAAAAGCAACCAAAGTTTTGGAAGATGAATTGAAGATCACTGCGCGACATACTTGTTCTTCACCCGAATATCACGCCCTTTGAATGGTCCAGTTTCAAACTCGTAGATCTCCAGCTCAACACAACTGCGATCGAACATCTTCGTCACTTCGCGAAAGTCCTGGTTGACTCGGCATAACCCTTCAAACATCGTCTGATGCAACTCTTCGGTGGGAGCGAGCGGACTGGAAAGATTTGTGACCGTCTCCAACCGGATCTTCAAACGCCGGTTGATCGCTTCATCTTCATAACTGGAAATCTGAAATGAGTTGATCTGTTTTACCAGACTCACATCCGCGTTGATGATCTCTTCAAGATCAGTTGGGTAGACTTTCGCACCGTAAAACGGCACGGTCAGATCGCTGCGACCATAAACGAAAAGTATCGGGAAGCGACTTTGCAACTTTGCCAGTTCAGAAATATCGATCCCGTGCGACGCCAGCTTCTCTCGGAGTTGTGCGTGGGTCATGACGCCACCAAGATCGTGCAAGTTGTAACGCAGCTTCGGCGCTGCACTCGTCTGTCTGCCGATAGTAAAAATGAGTTCCCCAGTGGGCGTCGTCTCGATGATGTAGTCGAGAGCGTTGTATTGAAAAATCATCGGCGGCATCTCACGTCCGAAGAGTGCTTGTGAGAGTTCGCGGTCTTTCATGCAGAGACGGCGCAGGTTGATGGTCAGATCGGTCTCAACACCGATATTGATCTCCAGGTCCGACGCACCATAGGAAGAGATCACGGTTTGGAAATACTGTAGCAGGTGGGTGCGCAATGGTTCTGAGATCCCTTCTCCACCGACGATTAAGTCCATCCGGTACTTCTTGAGATCGAGTTCCGTCGTGTCGACGAACGATTTGATGAACGGCGGGTAACCAAAAATCAAATAGCGATACTCGGGTCCAAACAGCTCCAGCGAGTTTTCCAGTTTCTTCTGATCCGGGCCGATCGACTTGAGAATACCAACATCGACGAGCGACATTGATACGTTCATGCCCGTGGCCCATGGGCCGAGCGCAAAACAATTCAGCAGGATGCAGCCACTGTCGCGGTAGATGAGCTGGTAGTTGAGTTGCAGAATGCGCCTGACGTCTTCGCGTTCCTCCGCGCTGCGGACCCAGTTATTCGGAACACCGGAGGAGCCAGACGATTCGTCAATCACAACACCCGCCGCCGGCAGCTTGCCGTAGTAACAACGATCAGTGAGCGAAAACTTTTTGACGTAATTTTCCTTGGTAGTGATGGGCAACTCGGAAAGTTTCCAGCGCCCGTTCCTGGGCAGACCTTCACTCTCGAGAAAAGCGCGATACGCAGGGCAGTTGTCCTTCGCTTTCAAATAGACAGCGTGGGCTCGCAACATTCCGATCCTGGCCAGAAATGGCTGAAGCGAACCTGCGCTGAGCAACATGTAAGCTCGGCGATCAAGACTGATTATTCTGCGAATGATCCACAGCAGCCAGAGCGTCGATCCTGTCAGCAAACGATCAATCAACCAGCACCTCCTCGACGCTGCGTCGATAACTCTCCGGCGGCACTTTTGAAAAACCGATTCTGAAGATTAGCCAAATTTGAGGAACGCGAACCACTTCCAAACACCATTCCGCCGCAGCCCTATTCGTTACCATGTTTCCAAAGGGATGAACATAAAGATCCCGTCTCGCCAACTCTAACCAGAAGCGCATCAGGAAGCGTCCGGTCTCAAACGCGCTTTCCGGTTCCCAGAACGGACCAGCCAGCATGCCGATCGTTGGCACATGGCCCAACTGTCTGCGGTACACTTTTTTAAGTATCACGCTCGTTACTGAAAGTTGGAGTAACTGCGGAACACGCGCCGCCAACCAAAACGAAAGGCGCGAAGAATTCATGCAACGATAATCCAAACCGTCGCGGGTTCGGCGTGAGGAACGGTCAGTGAAACGAAACCATTCCACGAGCTCGTCATGGTATGCAGGCGCGTTTAGATCTTCAAACACCGCCTCAATATTGCGCCCCAGAATCTTTTCGATGGTGTCAGGGACGGTAACCTGTTCATACGTGTGTCCCCATTCGCGTGCCAGTTTCGATAATGCTTCGACGGCTTCGTTGGGAACAGGTTGAGAAGAGTACGAGATGCGTGAAGTCCGGCGCGTACGGAACAATGCGTTCTCGAAATTTGAATCAGCCGGTTCGCCGGCAGCCTGACTGAGACTCAATCTCGCAAACGGCAGCAACTCACCTTCGGTTTTTTCTATCTGTTCCGGCGTAAACCGTGATGCTGGTTGGGACAAATGAAAACCAAGTTTAAGTGAGCTGTTCGCAGCGACAATCGTGAGGGCCTCGATGAAGAGGCCCATAGTCAAGAGAATAAAACTCCCAGTCGTATCTTCTTTCGGAAGCGTGCGGCGTTTTTCGATTAGCAGCTCGGCAGTGTCGTCCGAGAGAATGCGCACACGCCAAGGCTGCACGTTATGCGGCGAGGGTGCGTAGACTGCTGTTTCCAGTAGTTTCTTCCATACGCTCATACCGCGCACAGATTACCGGATACCCCATCCCGTGGCCTACGAGAATTTTCGGTACTGGCTCAGTCTTAATTCGGTACTGGTTCAGTCTTAATACGCCGAAGGCGTTGGCCAATTTCAGCCCAGCGGTTGGAGCGCAGCGACAACCCTGCGACAGCCCAATAAACATAAAACAAAACCCTGAAAGGGTTTGACGGTCGGCGAACCCTTTCAGGGTTATACGAGCTATTAAATTGTGTACCCAGGGTTGTCGCTGCGCTCCAACCCTGGACTGAAATTAGCGAACGCTTCCAGCGTTTGCGGGGCTGGAATTAGCGAAGGCCTTCGACGTTGAAACTAGAGAACGCTTTCAGCGTTATTGGTCGTTGTCAGGTTTGCTCAAGCCGAAGTCGGCCAGCTCGCCGAGGGAGGCCATACCGCCGCCCGCCTCAGACGAGTAAATCTTGGTGTCGATGATGGGCTCGTCCTTGCCGACTGCCCGCGCCGACAGACCGATCTTCTTGGTCTCCGGATCGATGCGCAGGATCTTAAA
>JBIOVO010000267.1:0-5518 GCA_044867735.1 Pyrinomonadaceae bacterium
AACAGCCACTCACGCGAGTGGCTGTAAATACTTGATTCTATTGGAGCCGGCTGCCGGAGTTGAACCGGCGACCTTCTAATTACGAATCAGACGCTCTACCAACTGAGCTAAGCCGGCCGAAGAAGTGAAATATCACTTGCGGAAAACGCGTTTGCACTATACGAATGCCGTGTTTGTAGTGTCAAGCCAAAGAGTTTTGTTTACAACGAACCAGCAGGAGGGAAACGTATGCCGAAGGATGCAACCAAGAACGTCGATAGATACAAAATCAAAGGTGGACAGCTAAACGAGTTCGACTTTCAACAAAACCAGGAAGACTTCGCAGAAACATCAAAGCCCGACACCGACGGTCTGATCCCAGGAACGCCGCCGGAGAAACGCAGTCAAAAAGCAAAACCGTTCCTCGGTAAGATAATAAAAAGAGCTGGAAAAGCCGTTAAAGCCGCCAGCAGTACACGAACCAGCAAAGCCGCTAAAGCATCAAAGGCGAGCAAAACGAAGCCTCGCGGGGCCACAGCCAAGAAGCTTGCCTTGCGGAAAGCTGCCAAAAAGTAACTTGAGATCCTTCGTAAAGCTTGGTCTGTTACTGCTCGTGCTCGTCACGGCGCAGACCTCGCTTGCTCAAAACAATCCAGCGCCACCCAAAAAACTCCCGTCAGCCGAAAAGATTGTCGATAACTACTTGAGAGCAATCGGCGGCAAGAAGTCGGTGAGCGCTCTGAAAGACGCAACTTACGAATGGATCGTTCAACTCAACAACGAACCGATCGGCACCGCGCGCACGCAGCGAAAAGCGCCCGCTTCAGAGCGTCAGGAGCTAACCTTCGGCAACGGCAAAGTCATCTCCGGCACTAACGCCAGATCCGCGTGGGAGATCGGTCTCGATAATCGTCTGCGAACTTTAACCGGCCTCGAGAGTGCCGCGGCCAAGTTGCGCGCGACCCTCGATTCTTCACGGCTCGTCAACTTCAAAAAGGCGAACGTCCTCGCACGCGTCGTTTCGCTCGGCGACCTCGCGTCGGAGCCTGCGTACATCGTCGAGTTCTCCATGCGCAGCGGTGCGCGTTTTCAGTATTACTTCAGTGTGAAGACGTCGTTGATTACGAAGATCACCGGCGACGTTAAGAAGACGCGAGTTCTGTTTGAAGACTATCGAGCGAACAAGGGTATTCTCGAACCGCATCGAGTCAAACTCAACCTCGAAGGATCCGGCGAACTCACGCTTGTGTTGCACAGTGTGAACTACAACACCGGCATCGAAGATATCGCTTTTGATCCACCCGGTTCCACTGAGAGTCTCGATGTAACCGCACTGCTTCGCGAGGTGGGAAAGAACCAGGATGAGATCGAGAAGCGCGTTTCTGAATACGCGTTCAAACAAACTGAGACTGATCGCGAGATCAATAATAAAGGAGAGCTCAAGAAGCAGACGGTGAAGACTTACGAAGTCTATCCGCTGCCGAATCGTGAGTCGATCCAGAAGTTGATCAGCGAAAACGGCATTCCGCTTTCAGCGGAGCGTGCTGCGAAAGAAGAGCGCCGCGTGATGGAGGAGTTGGAGAAGGCCGAACGCCAGAAGGAAGAAGACGAAAAGAAAGCAGAACGTCGCCGCGCTGAGCGCGAGAAGAAGAGTAAAGAAGAGGGCACTGAGATCTCTCCGTTTTTGCGAGTGTGCGAGTTTGTTTCGCCGCGTCGCGAAATGCTCGCCGGCCGCGATACGATCGTCTTCGATTTCAGACCACGCCCGGGATTTCGTCCGAAGAATCGTGAAGAGAGTCTGGTGGCAAAGTTAATCGGTGTGGTTTGGATCGATCCGGTTGATAAGCAGGTGATCAGACTCGAAGCGCGCCTCGCTGAAGGTTTCAAGATGGCCGGCGGTCTGCTCGTCTCGCTGAAACCCGGCGCGGCGCTGGTCATCGAACAGACGCGCATGGACCAGGGAGTTTGGCTGCCACGCTTCGCTCAAGTAAACCTCTCGGTAAAGGTCTTGTTATTCGGCGGTGGCGATTACAATAAGACGATCGAGTGGAGCGACTATAAACACTTCTCAGGCGACGTGAAGGATTACAAGCTCGATGCGCCGGTAAAGCCGTGACGCGGATTACACTGATCGAGAACGGATTTAGCTTAGGGATGAAAGAAGTAAACATCATCGGAGGTGGACTCGCGGGGGTCGAGGCGGCGTGGCAGGCGGCGCGGCTTGGGGTGCAGGTGAATCTTTATGAAATGCGCCCGGTGATGCAGACGCCCGCGCACCGCACCGATAAACTCGCCGAAATCGTCTGTTCCAACTCACTGAAGTCCGACGAACCCGGAACGACGTCCTATTTATTAAAGGAGGAACTGCGCCAGGGCGGATCGCTCGTGATGGCGGCCGCGGCCGAGACGCGAGTTCCGGCCGGTGCGGCACTCGCGGTCGATCGTGAGAAGTTTGCGGAGTTGATCACGCAACGCATCGAACAGGAACCTCTCATCCGGCTAATTCGAGAAGAAGTTACCGAAGTTCACGACGACACGATCACGATCATCGCCACCGGACCGCTATCTTCAGACAAGCTGACTACCGAGATCATGAAGTTAACCGGCAGCGATCAGATGTATTTCTACGACGCGATCGCGCCGATCGTGGCCGCCGAGTCAATCGACACCTCGATCGCGTTTCGCGCCGCCCGCTATGATAAGGGAGGCGACGACTACCTCAATTGTCCGTTCGATCCAACACAATACGCGACCTTCTATTCCGAACTGACCAACGCGAAAAGCGTCCCGCTCCAACGATTTGAAGACACGCGCTGGTTCGAGGCGTGCTTGCCGATTGAAGAGCTGGCGCGCAGAGGCGTCGATACGCTGCGTTTTGGGCCGATGAAGCCGGTCGGTTTGCGCAATCCGAAGACCGGCAGAGAACCTTATGCGGCCGTACAACTACGCCAGGAAAATTTAATGGCGGACGCATACAGCCTGGTGGGCTTCCAGAATCATCTACGCTACGGCGAACAAGCGCGAGTGTTGCGACTCATTCCGGGATTACAGAACGCCGAGTTTTTGCAGTTTGGTCAGATCCATCGCAACACTTACATCTGTTCACCGCGCGTCCTCGAGGCGACGATGCAGATGCGCACGCGTCCTAACCTGTTTTTCGCCGGGCAGATCACGGGTGTGGAGGGTTACGTCGAGTCAGTCGCGATGGGCTGGCTGGCAGGTGCAAATGCAGCGCGCCGGGCATTGAGCTTAGAGTTACTGGAAGCTCCGGCTCGCAGCGCTACAGGTTCTCTGGCACACTACGTCTCACACGCGGAGGCCGACAACTTCCAACCGGTAAACATCACTTTCGCGCTCTTGCCTCCCTTGCCAGAACCCGCAAAGCGCAACGTGCGTAAGAAGCGAGAGCGCAGGCAATTGCAAGTCGATTTGGGCTTGAAAGAATGGGCAGAGTGGCTCCAACAACACCACACAAAGCCAGAAGCCGCTCACGTCGGTTAACCAGCGGCGCCTGGCTATCGCTGTTTGCGATCCTTTGTCTCTGCACAGCCATGCCTGCCTTGAGTCAATCGGGCAGGCAGAAGGATCCCAAGAACCCACGTCCATCCGGACCGATTGCCGATCCAAATCGCCCCGGAAGCTCAGTTCCGCCTTCACACAGGCCCAAGGAAGGCGATGAAATCGATACTGGCGACATCGTCAAGATCAGTTCAAACCTGGTCCCAATCCCCGCTTCAGTAGTCGATCGTCGCGGCAACGCAATCGTTAATCTGAAGTTGGGAGACTTTGAACTGCTCGTCGATGGCCAGCCACAAACTCTGAGCGATATCACTCGATCCGAAACCAGCGTGCGGCTCGCCATGCTTTTCGACAACAGTGGCAGTCTTGATGCCGCGCGCGAGTTTGAAAAACAGGCGGCGATTCGTTTCTTCAGGAAGGTGCTGCGTCCAAAGGATGAGGCCGCGATCTACTCGATCGAAACTGACAGCTACCTGGCGCAGCCGCTGACGAAAGATATCGTGCGACTCGAACATACGATCGCGATGTTTGGCAAGCCCGAAGGTGGGACTTCACTGCTCGACGCCATCGTCGGCGCGTCTACTTATTTGCGTCCTTACTCGGGACGACGCGTCATCGTCATCGTTTCAGACGGAATCGAGACAACCAGCCGGATTAGCGATTTCGATCAAGTGGTCCAACACGTGCTCGCTGACGATTGCCAGATCTACGTGGTCCAAACCGGACTCTATGAAGGCGCAAACCTCCGCGCACTCGCAGCCGAACGACGCATGGAGCAACTGTCAGGGCAAACGGGCGGCGCTGTTTATCTTCCGAAAACGACCACCGAGCTCGATCTCGCTTTCGATCAGATTGCTGCCGACCTCGCGCAGCAGTATGTTTTGAGTTACTACCCACCAACGGAGCTGCACGACGGCAAGTTGCACAAACTCGACTTGCGGATCAAAGCGCGAAATGATGTTCGCGTTCGTTCGCGAAAGGGCTATTATGCACCCAAGCCGGCTGCTTCAGCCGGCTGGTAGCTGCTGATGGAGAAGCTGATCGAGCAATTCCTGGAACACCTGCGTTACGAACGCAACGTCAGCGCCCACACCTTAAGAAACTACTCAAGCGACCTCGAACAGTTTTTGGATTTTCTCGCGCCGCTGGATAAAGCGACCGGGAAGAGACAACTGCCTGAAGTTACCGAAATCGATCACTTAACGATTCGTGAGTGGCTTGCCGAACTTCACTCCGAACAGAAAAAGAAAACCTCAATCGCGCGTAAGCTCGCTGCTCTCCGCACTTTCTTTCAGTTTCTCGTGCGTGAAGGAGTGTTGGAACTCAATCCGGCGAAACTTGTTTCGACACCGAGGTTGGAAAAGAAACTTCCGAAACACTTGTCGATCGAAGAGGCGATCAGGTTCATCGAGTCGCCGGATCTCGAAACTGATCTCGGGAAACGGGATCGCGCGATGCTCGAGTTGATGTATGCGACGGGCGTGCGTGTGGCGGAATTAACCACACTTGATCTTGCCGACGTAGACTTTCGCAACCAGTTAGTGCGTGTGACAGGGAAGCGCAGGAAGCAGCGGATCGTGCCGTTTGGCGATCCGGCAGGGGAGGCGATTCGAAATTACCTTGGGGTGAGGGACAAGTTTCTTTTCAATGCGCCCGTTTCGAAGCGCGAGGATGAGGCGCTGTTTCTTAATTACCAGGGAACGAGGATCACGACGCGATCGGTGGGGCGCATGGTTGAGAAGTACATCCGATTGTGCGCCGGCATGCACAACATCAGTCCGCACGCGCTGCGACACTCGTTTGCGACGCACCTGCTCGATAGCGGCGCGGACCTGCGTGATATTCAGGAATTGTTGGGACACGCGCGACTATCGACGACGCAGGTCTACACGCACGTTTCGATGGAAAAGCTGATCGAGGTCTACGACAAAGCCCATCCGAAGGCCTAATTGTTTCGTTTTCCATTTGTATTGAAAGCCTGCATCTCTCGTCCCTCTTTGTAGGGGTGGCCCTCCGTGGC
>JBIOVO010000268.1:0-23772 GCA_044867735.1 Pyrinomonadaceae bacterium
AGTTGTCAACGAGCAGATTTTATTCTTTAGGTCTCCTGCTTCAGTAAAGGTCGCATATGATTTTTTCAGCGAAGATGTAAAGAACCTTGCCTCTTTACCATCAGATATTGATGCCGTATGCGATGTAGCGGCAACGCTGCATATCATCAATCATCAGGATATTGATGAGTCCGCTACTGTACTTAACTGTTTGAATACTCTCTTCGACTTAGTAGCCGCTACGCAACTGTCTATACCAACCGCATACAAGAAGGTACTTTATGACTTCGCAGACCATCTTACTTTTAACCGAGACTTCGCTGAATATATAACCCGTGTAGGTCTTGAGCGAGCCGACATTACGAATGCGGTATTGTGGTGTGTTGGGGCAATAGTGGTCACTAGCAAAGTGCTAATACAGTAACGCACAGGAAAGAGCTCGCTTCCTCTTCATCTCGGCTCACAATTCGAAGACTTTAAGAAACGCATCAAATTACTTCCGCGACTCGCAGCCTATGGATTTGGTCGTGAATTGGTGGCGGAGTATGCGGCTAAAGGAACGGCGGGTGGCTTAAATCAGCCTTCAAATAGCTTCTTCAGACTCTCCACGTACGGTGGTCTCGCCACACCTTTATCCGTAATTATCGCTGCGATCAATTGATTCGGAGTGACGTCGAACGCCGGGTTGTGAACTTTCACGCCATCGGGCGCGAGCTGGTGGTCTCGAATGTGAGTCACTTCAGTTGAGTCCCGCTCTTCGATCGGGATCTGTTCACCAGACGGAATCGAGAGATCGAGAGTGGTGACCGGGGCGGCTACATAAAACGGAATGTTATGTTCGCGAGCCAGGACCGCGACCATGTACGTTCCGATCTTGTTTGCTGTGTCGCCATTCGCGGCGATGCGATCGGCACCGACGACCACTGCATCCACTTTGCCGCTTTTCATCACGTGACCAGCCATATTGTCTGTGATCACAGTGACCGGAATATTGTCCTTCGCGAGTTCCCAGGCGGTGAGCCTGAGTCCTTGTAGATAGGGTCTCGTCTCATCTGCGATCACGGCCACATGCTTACCGGCATCACGAGCGCCTCGGATCACGCCCAGAGCGGTGCCGTAATCGCCTCCGGTCGCGAGTGCGCCGGCGTTGCAATGCGTTAGCACTGTGGCGCCGTCCGGGATTAGTGGCCCACCGTGACTTCCGATAGCGCGGTTGGCGGCGATGTCTTCTTCGTGGATCGCGAGTGCTTCGGCAACGAGTATTTTCTTTACTTCTTCGACGTCGTTGAGATGTCTGTTCTTTTCGAACGTCGCGCGCATGCGCTCGATGGCCCAAAAGAGGTTTACCGCAGTGGGACGAGTCTTGCCGATCACGTCGCAGATGTAGAGGAGGTCGTCCTCGAGATCGGCGACGGAAGTTCCGACTGACTGGCTCGCGCCGAGCGCGATTCCCATTGCTGCGGCAATTCCGATCGCCGGTGCGCCGCGGATAACCATCTTCTTGATTGCCTCTGCGACTTCATCGTAAGAGCGCAGCATCAGGTAGGTTTCTTCTGACGGCAACAGCCGTTGGTCCAACATGCGGACGCCGTCTTTCGTCCATTCGACAGGTTTGATCATTTGTTTGTGCTTTGTACTTTGAGCCTTGTGCTTTGTATCAAAAAAGGATTTCTCGCGCAAAGACGCAAAGGCGCAAAGGCATGACCTGCGGCAACCGAAGTACAAAGCTCCAAGTAGCAAGTTCGAAGCTCACCACGTATTTGACTCTCGCCTACCCGCATGTTAGTGTGCCGCGCGTTTAACTACGATCTTTTAATCGAGCGTTTGGGGTGCCCCGAAGAGGGGAGAATAGGGAAGCGGGTGTGAATCCCGCGCGGTCGCGCCACTGTATTGAGAAACTCGTTTCTTCTTGTTTCTCTTAGCCAGGAGACCTGCCTTAAACGCTTTGCAGCCTTCTCAACACTCGCGCAAAGGTGTTCAGGCCGCCACGGATTCATCGTCGAGTCCCGCTGTTGCCTGTTTCCCTTGCCGGAAAAGGAGGTCAGCGGGACTTTCTTGTTACCAGCGAATTTACTAACGCGTGTCCTCGTTCTGTTGGCGTGTGCCTGCGCGCTCTTAGCCTGCACCTCAAAGCCACAAATTGCCCCCGAAGGTCCCGTCACGCGAGAGCTAACGGATGATGCCGGCAGGCGTGTGTCATTGCCGGCGAGGGTGGACCGAGTTATCTCACTGGCACCAAACCTCACCGAGATCGTTTTTGCCGTCGGCGCCGGCGATCGACTCGTCGGTCGCACCAGTTATTGCGACTACCCGGCGGCAGCCAAAAACGTCACTGAAGTTGGTGACACTCTTCACCCGAGTCTGGAACGAATCATCGCCTTGAGGCCGCAGGTCGTGCTCGTCTCGACCGCCTCGCAACTCGAAGTCTTTACGCAGCAACTGCAAAACCAGAACATCGCCGTATTCGTTACCGACCCGAAAGATCTTGACGGTGTGTTTCGCTCGCTCGATCAGATCGGACGTATGTTGGGCCAGACGGAGCAAGCTGCGCAGTTGGTCCAAAAACTCCGCGAGCGAACTGCCGCCGTCGAGCAGGCAGTAAAGAGCCAAAAGCCGGTCCGCGTGTTTTTTCAACTGTCGGCGAAACCTCTTTACACAGCGGGTCACGATGCATTTGTGACTGACCTGATGCGGCGCGCGGGAGCAGATTCGGTCACGGCTGACGTTCCCGGCGCCTGGCCCAAATACAGCGACGAGTCTGCGCTCGCTTCGAAACCTGAAGCGATCATCCTGCCCACCGGCGGTTCGATGGGCAGTGGAAACTCGACCCTCGCGGAAGCTCTCAACCAATCGCCGGCCGTGCTACACAACCGTGTCTACAAGCTCAACGGAGATCATCTGGTGCGGCCCGGGCCGAGGGCGATAGACGGTCTCGAAGAGATCGCGATGGCGCTTCATCCGGAATCATTCAGGCAATGATCGCGGCACAGGCAGTTACAACCGAACGCAGAAATCGCGTCACCTTGCGCAAGACGGCGATCTCATGCGCGGCGTTGTTGAGTGTGCTCCTGCTTTCGATTGTTGGGATGTCACTGGTCGGCAGCGAGCGCTTACCCGCGGGTGCTTCGTTGTGCGCGCTCGCTTCCTTCGGTGCGAGCGCGTGCGGGTTGACGCAGGACCAGTTCGATATTCTGTTTCAGATTCGTCTGCCGCGAATTCTCCTGGCCGCTGCCGTCGGTGGTTCACTCGCAACCGCCGGTGCTGGTTATCAGGCGCTGCTGCGAAACCCGCTCGCCGAACCTTATCTGTTGGGAATATCCAACGGCGCTGCCGTCGGAACGATGATCGCGCTCGTCGCGTTTGGCGAGAACGCCTGGACACGCCCGATACTGGCGTTCACTGGCGCGCTGCTCGCGACGTTCGCAGTCTACCGGTTGGCACGTGGGCGGGCCGGCGCGACGCCGGAACGATTGATACTGTCGGGAGTGATCGTCACGACATTTCTGTCTTCGGTGATCGTGTTTGTGACGACTATGTTGGACGCGACACGAATTCGATCGTTCACTTTCTGGCTGCTCGGAGATCTTTCCGGAACGAGCAAGGCGCTGCTTCCCGTTGCGATAACGATCGCTGTGGCGGGTGCGCTCGCGCTGACGCTCAATGCGCGTTCGTTGAATCTGTTGATGCTCGGCGAGCGTGATGCATTTGATCTCGGGGTCGAGGTTGGGCGGGTGCGAGTGGTGGTTTTTTTGGTGGCGAGCTTACTGGTCGGAAGCTCGGTGGCGGCGAGCGGGTCGGTGGGGTATGTGGGGTTGGTGGTGCCGCATCTCGCGAGGCTGTCGCTTGGGAGCGATAACCGTTTGACGATTCCGGCGGCGGCGCTTGGTGGGGCGTTGTTTGTGATCGTGGCGGATACGGTGGCACGCACGATCATCGCACCGCGAGAGCTGCCGGTGGGGGCGATCACGGCGCTGATTGGGGCGCCGCTGTTTATTTATCTGCTGAGGCGAGCATGAAAGGACTTTCACGCAAAGGCGCCAAGGCGCAAAGGAAAACGCAAAGGCAGACCTCCGGCAGCCGCAGGTCTGAACTTTGCGCCTTTGCGTCTTTGCGCGAGTAATCTTAATTGAAATGCTCGAAGCCCGTGATCTTACAATTCGCTACGAAGATCGCATCGCCGTCTCTGGCGTCACGCTCTCGCTCCGCCCATCTGAGATAACCGCGCTGATCGGCCCGAACGGCGCCGGCAAGTCCACGCTGCTTCGCGCACTCAACGGTCAACTCCCACCAGCCTCCGGCTCGATCTCTCTCGACGCTCAACCGCTGCACAAACTCAGTCGCCGCAGCATCGCACGGCGCATCGCCGTCGTCGCGCAGGAGGCAGAACTTCGCTTCCCCGTCACCGTCCTGGAGTTTGTCCTTGGCGGACGCTTCGCCTGGGCCACCAACTCCGGTTGGGGTTGGGAGACCGAGCGCGACCTCGCCGTCGCCCACGCCGTGTTAGACGAAACCGAGCTGAGTACTTTAAGTGGCCGTTTGATGAACGAGCTTTCCGGTGGTGAAAGACAGAGAGCCCTGATGGCCCGCGCACTCGCGACTGAGGCCGGCATCCTGCTACTTGATGAACCGACCGCGAATCTCGATCTCTCGCATCAGGCGACGTTGTTGACGTTGGTGCGAAAGCGCTGCAACGAACAGCGGGCGTCGGCCCTCGTCGTGACTCACGACATCAATCTCGCCGCGCAGTTCGCCGATCAGATCTTTCTGATGAAGGAAGGCCGGACGTTGCATTCCGGCAAACCCGGCGAGGTTCTCAAACCGGAGATTTTGCAGGAAGTGTTTGAAGTAAGAGTTCTAGTTGATGCGCATCCGGTGACGGGTGGGCCAAGAGTCACGCCGGTGCACGAAACGCTCCGGCATCTTTGAAACCATGAGCGAGCGCAGCAGGGAAGGCGGTGCGAAGCCGCCACTGCCCGCGCAACTGTAAGCAGTAACGAGGTCACTCAACGTTTAGTCACTGGGATGTCCCGGGAAGACGAGTGGCCGAGGCGATTCGAATCGAATCATAACTGCGAGTCAGGAAACCTCTGCACCGCTCATTTCAGCTCGTACTGCGACGGGCAGGAGAAGCTACGATGAGACTATTCAGCGTTTTACTCATGGCGTTGTTCTTTTCAGCAAACGCATTTGCGCAGAGCAACGGGCAAATCAGGGGAACGGTAACCGACGAGAATGGCGCGAAGGTATCCGGCGCGCACGTCGTCCTGACCTCGAGCACAGGCATTCAGCTCAACACCTCAACCAACGACGGCGGCAGCTTCGAATTCAAGAACCTGAAATCAGGAACCTACTTCATCGAAGTCAAAGCCGGCGGTTTTTCAGCTTTCACTTCAGAAGAGATCGAGTTCAATCGGGGAGACAGCAAAGACGTACCCGTCGAACTCAAACTGGCTTCCATCAACGCAAGCGTGGTGGTAACGGCCACCGGTACCGCGCAACGAGCCGATGAAGTTTCGAAGGTCGTTTCCACGCTCGATTCGCAGGAGATCGAGGCCAAACACGAGCTGAGTTTGACCGAGGCTCTGCGCGGCATTCCCGGTATACGCGTGCAACAGCAGGGATCTCCGGGCGCGCTGACGAGCGTGAGATTGCGTGGTCAGCGAAACTTCGACACAGCGCTACTGCTCGATGGTCTTCGCGTCAGAGACGCCGGTGACATAAACGGATCCGCGCTCTCACTCATGTCGGATCTCGTGCCTATCGCTCTCGATCGTGTCGAGATCCTGCGCGGCGCCGGTTCGTCAATCTACGGCACTCACGCGATCGGCGGTGTTGTAAACATGATCCCCGAAGTCGGAGCCGACGGATTTCATCTGACGGCAGGGTTTGACGGGGGCAGCCTGGCGACTTACCGCGAACGTCTGCAAGCGTCCGGCGGCGGAGAGCGTTACGGTTTCGAGTTGGGCGTGAATCGTGTGGACGTTCGAAATGGAATTGATGGTGACGACGCCTACGGCAACACTGGATTCGCCGGTCGTTTGCAGTTTAATCCGACTCCGTCGATCACGATCGCGGGAAACCTTTTCGGCAACATCGCGAACGCGAGAGTTAACGACAGTCCGTTTGCTTTGCCCGCCGCCTTCGGAACGTCGCAGCAGTTTCCGGATGCAGTTGATGGCGTGAACTTCCAACACGACTTCAATAATCCCGACCAGGGACGTCGCAATCGACTGTTGGTGGGCTCGGGTCGCTTCTCGCAGGTCGTGAACGACACTGTTTCGTATTCGGTCGCTTACCAGCGAGTCTCCAGCAACAGGCGCAACTACAATGGACCGGCAGTCGATCCGAGATTCGCGTCGTTTGTGCCGTTTGGTGATTTCGAGTTCTTGAACATCAACAATGGCGACACCGATACAGTTGACGGTCGCGTAAACCTTCGCTTCTCACGAGCGAATCTGCTGACGGCGGGATTTGAGTTTGAGCGGGAATCGCTGTTTCAGAGTTCGCAGCCTTCCTTCAACGCCTTCAACAATACGACCGATCGCCAGCGCACGTTTGCGGTGTTTGGTCAGGATCAACTGTCGTTGCTCGAGAATCGTTTGCAGTTATCACTTGGAGTTCGTGGGCAGTGGTATCGGATTCGGAGTGCTGACCGTCCGGGCGTCCTGCAAGGTCGAGAGACGGAGAGTTCGGTGACCGGCGATGGGGCGATTGCCTATTTCTTTCAGGGCAGTGGGACGAAACTCAGGGCGCACGTCGGCAACGGTTTTCGTGCGGCTTCGCTGTTCGAGCGGTTCGGTGAGGGCACTTTCGGCTCGGCGGGCGTGATGCGATTTGGCGATCCGACACTGAAAGCCGAGCAATCGATCAGTGTTGACGGTGGCTTCGACCAGCGGCTCGCAAACGATCGCGTGTTGTTTGGCGCAACCTACTTCTACACTCGTCTTCAGCGTGTGATTGCGTTCACTGGTTTTCTGGTTGATCCACTCGGTCTCGGCCGTTTCAGTGGATTTGAGAATCGACCGGGAGGTTTGTCGCGCGGAGTGGAAACGTATTTCAGCGCCTCTCCGGTCAAGGGAATGGATCTGCGGGCGTCTTACACTTTCACGAACAGCGACCGGGCGTTAACGTTCCAGGGACTGCAACCGGAGTACGTGATACCGGAACACTTGTTTGGGCTAACTCTGACGCAACGATATCGCTCGCTCCTGTTCAACTTCGATCTCGATCACACCGGTTCATATCTCGCACCGGTTTTTGAGAACAACTTCCCGTTTCGCATGGCGGAGTTGACGTTTAGCGGATATACGAAGGCAGATGTGTTTGTAAGTTACGAGAAACGGCAGGGCGAACGCGTGACGTGGGTGTTATTCGGAGGAGTGGAGAACCTATTCAACCAGGAATATTTCGAGAATGGTTTCCTTGCGCCGAAAGCTCTCGGCCGCGGCGGCGTGAAAGTAAGGTTCTGATTCAAAACATAGCTCAGGTTGCAAGGGTTTAGAGTTAGGGGACGCAAGTGCGTCACTTATGAAACTCGCCCTTGCAACCTGAAAACGAAGTCACTCTCTTTTGGTAAACAACCCACCGGCCAAAAAGATGATGCCAAAGATCACGTGAACACCGTGATCGGCTTGCCCGAAATGGAGCGGTCCAACCATCCACATCCGTTCGGGGCCGGTTCCCATCGCCAGGCCTAGTACGCCGAGCGCGAGATAAATTACACCGAAGGCAAGTGCAAAGGCCTTTGCGCCCGACAGGGTTCCCGCAAAGCCGAAATAAAGGGCGATCGCGCCGGAGATGATGTGAACAGCGTTATGTGCTCCGGATAGGTGAGCACCGAGCAGGCCTGGCTTTACAAAGCCAATCAGACCTACCAGCAAGAGAACCACTCCCATTATCTTGCAAACCGTCTTTGCCATTTCCTCACTCGCTCCTCTGTTAAGGGTTGGGAACCGGGCGGCGCTGCGCCGCCAGAAGCCGAGGGCATCCGAGTTTCAATGAACTGCTTAGGGGTTTAGTTTTGGTGCGCCGCATGTATATCACGAGAGCGCCAAGTTGCAAAGAATTTTACAAGGGCCACAAAGTGGATTAGCCACAAAGAAGCACACAAGGCACATAAACAAGAAAACAAAGCCAGCTAGTGAAAGAAATCTATTTGTGCTTTATGTGCCTTTTTGTGGCTAATGTGTCTTCGTGGCTGGCGTGTTGGTGGCGAGTGATATACTGGTGGCTCACTCCCGTACAATTAGGATTTTCAGGACGTGAGGTTTTGCCATGAGTCTAAGCAAAGTTCTTTCCGCAGTTCTGTTTGTGGCTTTAACCGCTTTCACAGCAAGCGCGTACACCGTTGTCATGCGTGACGGACGACGTGTCGAGATCCCAAACGAGTTCAACGTCACCAGTTCGACCCTGACCTATCAGGCAGGTCAGGACATTCAGATAACCATTCAACTGAACACCGTCAACATCCCGGCCACCGAGCGTGCCAATGGCGAAGGCGCGGGAGCACTGTTGCTGCGGGCTTCGGCGCCGAGAAAGGCGGCTCCGGCGACGATTCAAACACGCCCGCGCGCCCAGCGTTCGGTCACTAACCATGACCTCGAGGTGTATCGACGCGCTCGCGAGCAGAGCGAGCAGGACTACGAAAAGCGGCGCAAGGAGCTGGGTCTGCCGTCAATGGAGGAACGACGCCAGGAAGCCGCTGAGATTCAGGAACGCACCCGCGAACAACTGATGAGCATGCGTGCTCAGGAGGAGAGCGAGGAACAATACTGGCGCAGCCGTGCCACGCCTTTGCGCACCGATATGGCGGCGGCGCGCGCGCAGATCGATTTCCTCCGCCGGCGCATCGACGAGATCGCGGCAGCGAACTCGTTTGGCCTGTCGAGCGCGACTCCATTTGGCACGGTGGGCGGGCCCTTCGGCACCTTTCCGTTTCAAACCGGAAATATTTTTGGGCCTGGGTTGGTTATTGGTGGTGGTTTCGGAACGCCTTTTGGTTTCAATTCCCGCTTTGGCTTCAATTCGCGCTTTGGGTCTGGCTTCTTCAGACGTCCGCGTTTTGTCGCTCCGAACCGTAGGCCAACGGTGTTTCCCGGAAACCGTGGTGGAGGTTTCAATCGCGGTGGACGTGGTGGTCGAGGCGGTCACGGCGGGCGTGGCTTTTCGTCATTCGTCGATGGCGGTTTGCTGGGATTTCCGTTTCAATCCTTTGATTGGGGATTGCAACAGCAGGAGTTAGTGAGCGAACTGGACGATCTACTAATGCACCACGCCGGACTACAAGCGCGTTGGCGCGATCTGGAGAATGAGGCAAGGACCGCGGGCGCTTATCCCGGCTGGCTCCGGCCATAACGACCTATGACCTGGGAAACAATCATCGGTCTTGAGATTCATGCTCAACTGAGCACTGAGTCGAAGATCTTCTGTGGCTGTGCGACTCGATTCGGCGACGAACCAAACGCAAACACTTGTCCGGTTTGTTTAGGTCTACCAGGGGCGCTGCCGGTTTTGAATCGCCGCGCTGTCGAACTCGGTGCACGCGCAGCACTCGCCCTCGGGTTGCACATCAATCACCAATCGATCTTCGCCCGCAAGAATTACTTTTATCCCGATCTGCCCAAGGGTTATCAGATCAGCCAATACGATCAACCTTTCTCCGCCAACGGTGAACTCGAGATCATGACCGCCGAGCGCGACGAGGCTGGTCATCCGACGGAATGGCGTCCGAAGAAGATCCGGATCACACGTCTCCATCTGGAGGAAGACGCCGGGAAGAACGTGCATGAAGGTCTTCCTGAGGTCGATCGCTATTCGTATATCGACCTCAACCGCGCGGGAGTGCCGCTCGCGGAGATCGTTACTGAGCCCGACTTTCGCTCATCCTGGGAAGCTTACGATTACGTCAATCACGTGCGGCGTTCTCTGCAATGGGTTGGCGCTTCGGAAGCCGACATGGAGAAGGGAAATCTGCGTTGCGAAGCTAACGTTTCCGTTAGACAGGTTGGTGAAGAGAAGTATGGCACGAAGGTCGAGTTGAAAAATCTGAACTCGGTGCGGTTTATGCAACGCGCGATCGAGTTTGAAGTTGCAAGGCATATTCAGGTGCTTGAATCGGGAGGACGCCTCACTCAGGAAACGCGGCTTTGGGATGATCGGGCGATGGAGACACGTGTCATGCGTTCGAAGGAAGAAGCGCATGACTATCGTTACTTTCCGGAACCGGATCTGCCGCCGCTGATCGTCTCGGAAGATTTTGTCGAGCAGGTGCGGCAGAGCATGCCTGAACTGCCCGAGGATCGGCGCAAACGATTTGCCGAGCAGTACGGTTTGAATTTCTCTGAAACAACGCAACTGGTGTCGGATCGAGCGCTGGCTGATTACTACGAAGCAGCCGCGGCAGCGTCCGGCAATCCTCGCGGCACGGCAAACTGGATCAGATCCGAACTGTTACGCGAACTCGAGACCTCCGGAGCCTCTACGGCCGAGTCACCCGTACCGCCGCAGGAGTTGGGCGCGCTCGTTCGTCTGATCGATGAAGAGAAGATAAGCGGCAAGCAGGGTAAGGACGTGCTTGTCGAGATGTTCAGGAGCGGCAAGACCGCACAGGCGATCATCGAGGAGCAAGGCTTGGTGCAGGTTAGTGATACCGGAGAGATCGATCAGTTGATCGCCACCGTCATCGCCGCGAATCCGGACCAGGTTGCGAGTTATCGTTCCGGTAAGGAAGCGTTGCTTGGTTTCTTCGTGGGTCAGGTGATCAAGGCCTCGAAGGGAAAGGCGAATCCGAAGGTCGTGAATGAGCGCTTGCGTGAGAAGTTGGTTAACACGGATTCACACGGATGAGTACGGATAGGAAGATTGCGATCGTTACGGGTGCGACGCGCGGGATTGGTCGTGCGATCGCGAAATCGCTCGCTGATGCGGGCGCGGTCGTTGCGATCACAGCACGTAGCGAAGAAGACCTCGCCAGCGCGGTTTCGCGGTTGAACGAGAGGAAGTCGGGTCACGCGGTCGGCTACGTTTGCGACGTGCGCGACTACGAGCAGGTGAAAGCAGTCTTTGCCGAGGTCGCGGAGGATCTCGGAGGCGTTGATATTCTCATCAACAATGCCGGCATCGGACTATTTGAGCCGGTAGAAACGATAACGCCTGAAGACTTTCGCGCGGTGCTGGAAACAAATCTCTTTGGCGTCTTCTACTGCTGTCACGAAGCGATTCCACTCATGAAGCAGCGCGGCGGCGGTTACATCATCAACATCTCATCGCTCGCCGGCGCAAACGCACATCCGCGAATGGCCGCTTATAATGCGTCGAAGTTTGGCTTGAACGGTTTCAGCGAAGCGTTGATGCAGGAAGTCAGACACGATAACATCAAGGTCAGTTACATCATGCCCGGTTCGGTTAACACTGAGTTTGGTGGAGACGAACCGAGTTCAGAAAAGAGTTGGCAACTTCAACCTGACGACGTTGCACAAGTAGTCCTGGATTTACTCGCCGCTCCCGATCGCGCCTTACCGAGCCGAGTTGAGATCAGACCAAGCAAACCTCCAAAGAAATGAAAACAATTTACTTCCTCCTCCTTCTGAGCACACTGCTGCTTACGCATTTACAGACTCCTTCACAACAACCACAAACGACTACGGAGTCGACCGACCTCGTAGTCGCGACAACGCTGAGCGAAAAAGTTGTCGAGTTGTTCAGGGAACAAAAGTACAAGGAGGCGCTGCCTCTTGCTAAGCGCGCTCTCGAAATCAGAGAACGATTACTGCCTGCCAACGATCCACGAATCGAGTCGTCGTTACTCTACCTCGGTGATGTGCAACTGGCGCTACGCGACCACGGCGGCGCAAATAAACGCTCATTGACGATCAAAGAGTCTGCGCTCGGACCGAAGCACCTGGAAGTCGGCCACTCATCGTTCATGCTTGGCGAACAATATCGACTGCGGCACGATTACGATCGCGCCGCGTCGTTCTACACGCGGGCAATCGCCATCTATGCCGAACTTCCAGATAAACCTAACATGCAACTTGGTATTGGTTAAAATAGTGGTCGACAAGACTGGAAAGGTTGTCAGTGCGTTTGATATGTGCCAAGGACCACCTGCGATTAGTTACGCGGCTGTTAAAGCGGCAAGGATGGCAAGGTTCAAACCAGCCACGATTTCTGGAAAGCCGGTAGCGGTGTATGGCTACATGTACTACAGGTTTGCTCGCGGGTAAGCCGTCACCCACATGAGAGCTGTGATTCAACGTGTGACGCGTGCAAGCGTCACGATCGATCAGCAGGTCGTCGGCGAGATCGGAAACGGTCTCGTCGTTTTGTTGGGTATTGCTCGCGACGATACGAAAGAGGACGCGGATTACCTCGCGTCGAAGATCGTCGCCCTGCGGCTTTTCGACGACGCTGAAGGACGGATGAATATCTCATTGAAAGATATTGACGGTGGGTTATTGATAGTCTCGCAGTTCACTCTGTATGGCGACGTGCGTCGCGGGCTGCGGCCATCGTGGAGCGACGCGGCTCCGCCTGAGATTGCGGAGCCTTTGTATGACTACTTTGTCGAGAGCAGTCGAAAGCTGCATGGGCGAGTCGAGACGGGCAGCTTCCGCGCGATGATGCTGGTCGAGCTGGTTAACGATGGCCCGGTAACACTACTACTCGACAGCCGGCGAGCGTTCTAGATCATGTTCTCCGAAGCTTTTGAGTTCTCGTCAAGCTCATATCTATCTCGATCGCGTTTCTCAATCTTGTCTAAAAACTCCAGCTCTTCATTGTCCTCAAAGCTGACGCCCATCGCAGACGCGTTCTCCTCAACCAGCGACTGATCCGGCGTCGGATTGTCACCAGCAACGGTTTCTGAGCCGCTGTCGTTCACGTCTTCCCACGCTGCATCCAGATCGCCGCCGGCATCTCGCGGAGACGCGGCAGTGTTGTTGCGCAATCGATGAGTCAGCAGTTCCGGATCTCTCGGCGCGTGTGAGATCTCAAACTCCATGAACTCTTCGATTTCAGGGTCCGGAACGTAATTTGGGTCGTTGGCCAAATAGTTGAATTCGTCACCGCGTTTCTTAGTCATACAGGTCTCCTTACCTTCTTTTCGACAGGCCGGGACGGCGTCAATTTGTTAGGGGGAACCTGTGCAGAATATAACCAATCTGCGTCGAAAGGCGAAATGGAAAACCTCTCACGCAAAGGCGCCAAGGCGCAAAGAAAGACGCAAAGAAACACCTCGGCAGCCGAAGGTCATAACCTTTGCGTTTTTCTTTGCTCCTTTGCGGCTTTGCGTGAGGTTTTTTCTTTGCTCGCGGTTGACGATTACTAACGCGGACTCTAAACTTCAACTTGAACCAAAATACACAACAAAACTTGGCCTTTCATGAAAGAGTGTAAGCACTGCTATGCCAGACAGCCCCTTTGATTCTTTGCAAACTTTCTCCTCTGCTTCCGGGCCTATTGGGCGCTTTTATTCACTTCCGCAACTCGAGAAGAACGGCGTTGGGCCAGTCTCCCGTTTGCCGCACAGCATTCGCGTCGTGCTCGAGTCAGTGCTGCGAAATTGTGACGGCGAAAAAATCACGGAAGACGACGTACGTGAACTCGCCAACTGGCAGCCGAACGGCAAACGCGTCGAAGAAATTCCGTTTATCGTCGCCCGCGTTTTGCTCCAGGACTTCACGGGTGTCCCGTTGCTGGTCGATCTCGCTGCGATGCGTTCCGCGGTTGCGCGGCTCGGAAAGAACACCGGAATCATCGAACCGCTCGTGCCGGTTGATCTCGTGATTGACCACTCGGTCCAGGTCGATTTTTCCAGCACGCGCGATGCGTTCGAAAAGAACATGGAGATGGAGTTCCGGCGCAATCGTTCGCGTTACCAGTTTCTGAAGTGGGGCACACAGGCTTTCGATGGTTTCCAGGTGATTCCGCCGGGCATCGGTATCTGTCATCAGGTAAACCTCGAATACCTCGCGAAGAACGTTTGGGAGAAGCACACTTACTTTCCGGATTCACTCGTCGGCACTGACTCGCACACCACGATGATCAACGGACTCGGAATCGTCGGTTGGGGCGTAGGTGGTATCGAAGCCGAGGCGGCGATGTTGGGTCAACCGGTCTATTTCTTAACTCCGGACGTCGTCGGTGTTCATCTTAGTGGCGGCCTGCGCGAGGGCGTGACGGCAACTGATCTCGTGCTGCGTGTTACGGAGATGATGCGCAAAGCAAAGGTCGTCGGAAAGTTCGTCGAGTTTCATGGCGAAGGAGCGGCGAGTTTGTCTGTCACTGATCGCGCGACGATTGCCAACATGGCTCCGGAATACGGCGCGACGATGGGATTCTTCCCGGTTGACGAAGAGACGTGCGAATACCTGCTGGCGACCGGCAGAACGAAAGAGCATGTTGACATCGTCAGGGCGTACTACAAGGCTCAGGGCATGTTTGGCATTCCGCGTCAGGGCGAGTGTGATTACAGTGTCGTGTTCGATCTCGATCTCGCCTCGGTTGGTTCGAGTGTGGCTGGGCCAAAGCGGCCGCAGGATCGGATCGAATTGTCAGCACTGAAGACTCAGTTCAATGAGTTGATGGTGAAGCCGATCGCCGAGGGCGGTTACGGCAAAACTGAGGACGAGCTTTGGACGCGTTTTCACGTAAAGATCGGAGCCGATCGGCAGCACGTGAGAGCGGGCGGCGGTGAGCAACGGTCTGAGACCGTGCCCGAGGTGGTTGGCGGCGACAGCCTGAGTCAGAAAAACACCAGTGTCTGGACGGAAACGGAAATGGTCAACAACCGTCCGACGCCTGACATCATGGCTGAGATCCCCGCAGACGAGTTTCCTACTGGCGATGAGCTACTCGGACATGGCGACGTGCTGATCGCTGCGATCACATCGTGTACGAACACCTCGAACCCAAGCGTAATGCTGGCCGCAGGTCTGCTCGCCAAAAAAGCTGTCGAAAGAGGACTCACGGTTAGTCCCAAAGTAAAGAACTCGCTCGCGCCCGGATCGCGAGTTGTCACCGCATATCTCGAGCGAACCGGTTTGCAACCTTACCTGAACGAACTGGGCTTCAACCTGGTTGGTTATGGCTGCACCACGTGTATCGGAAACTCCGGACCACTCGATCCCGCGATCGAACAGGTCGTGAACGAGCGCGACGTGATCGCGGCGTCGGTCCTGTCTGGTAATCGCAACTTCGAAGCTCGTGTGCACCAGAGCATCAAGGCGAATTTTCTGATGAGCCCGCCGCTGGTTGTCGCTTTTGCGCTGGCCGGACGGATCGATCTCGATTTGTCGTCTGAGCCGCTCGGCACGGGCAGTGACGGCGAAGATGTTTTCCTTCGTGATATTTGGCCCAGCATGCAGGAGATCAGCGGGTTGATGCGCGAGGCATTTGATCCGGAAACGTATCGAACCCTTTACGGCAACTTTGCCGAACAGAATCCGCTGTGGAACGAGATTCCGAGTACGTCAGGCAATGTCTATCAGTGGGAGAAAGAATCGACTTACATTCGCGAGCCTCCCTATTTCGAAGACTTTCATAGCACGCTGCTGCCTACGAAGAACGTGCAGGGCGCACGACCGCTTGCGATCTTCGGCGATTCGGTAACCACGGATCACATCAGTCCCGCAGGTGCAATCAAACCCTCGTCTCCTGCCGGTCTGTACTTGCAGGAGCGCGGCGTTGATGTCAAAGACTTCAACAGCTACGGCGCGCGACGTGGTAATCACGAGGTAATGGTGCGGGGAACGTTTGCCAACGTGCGGATCAAGAACCTGATGGTGCCCGGAGTTGAAGGTGGCGTCACGATTCACCAACCAAGCAATGAGCGGATGAGCATCTACGATGCGGCCATGCGTTACCAGGAAGAAGGTGTGCCGCTCGTGATCGTCGCCGGTCAGGAATATGGAACCGGCAGTTCGCGCGACTGGGCGGCAAAAGGAACGCGCTTGCTCGGCGTGAAAGCCGTGATTGCGCAAAGCTTCGAACGAATCCATCGGAGCAATCTCGTCGGTATGGGTGTGCTGCCATGTCAATTCAAGGAAGACACCAGTGCCGCTTCGTTGCGACTCGATGGTAGTGAACGGTTCGATCTACTTGGCATTGAAGCGGGCATCGAGCCGCGGCAGGACGTGACGTTGATTATTCATCGGGCGAGTGGCGCCGTCGAGGAGATACCGATCACGTTGCGCATCGACACTCCGATCGAGGTCGATTACTACCACCATGGCGGGATTCTGCCGTACGTCTTGCGGCAATTGCTTGCAGGCACAACAGAATTTTAGACAAAGAATGCAATCCACAGATTACACAGATCAATCGGCGTAATCTGTGGATGGATTTATAAGGAGAAGTAGATGTCATCAGCAGAATTAGCTCCAAAGAAGTATCAGCTTTTCATCGATGGTCAGTTTGTCGATTCGGAGTCGGGTAAAACCTTTCGCACACCGAATCCCGCGACCGGCGAACCACTCGCTGAAGTCGCGGAAGCCGACAAAGCCGACATCGACAAAGCCGTCGCCGCTGCGCGACGTGCGTTCGAAGGCAAGTGGTCCAAGCTCAGTGCGCGCGATCGCGGCAAGATGCTCTACAAACTCTCACAACTCATCGAGCAGCACTCCGCTGACCTGGCCGCCGTAGAAACTGCCGACAACGGCAAGCCGATCAAAGAATCGCTTTACGTCGATCTGCCGCAAGTTGTCGAGAACTTCGAATACTTCGCCGGCTGGGCTACGAAGATTGAAGGCGAGACGATCCCGGTTCCCGGGCGAATGTTCAACTACACGCTGCGCGAACCGATCGGCGTTTGCGGCCAGATCATTCCGTGGAACTTTCCGCTGCTGATGGCCGCCTGGAAGCTCGCGCCTGCTTTGGCCGCAGGTAACACGGTTGTTCTGAAACCTGCCGAACAAACTCCGGTCGGCGCCATGGAACTCGCGAAGTTGATTCAGGAAGCCGGGTTTCCGGAAGGCGTCGTCAACATCGTTCCCGGATTTGGCGAAACTGCCGGCGCCTCGCTTGCCGCGCATCCGGGGATCGACAAGATCGCGTTCACCGGATCGACAGAGGTCGGCAAACTGATCGCGAAGTCCGCCGCCGATAACCTGACGAAAGTTTCTCTGGAACTCGGTGGCAAGGCGCCCAACATCGTGTTTGCGGATTCCGATCTCGATCAGGCTGTCGCGGGCGCGATGATGGGAATCTTCTACAACCAGGGGCAGGTGTGCTGCGCCGGTTCGCGTCTGTTTGTTGAAGAGTCAGTCAAAGATGAATTTCTCGGCAGACTCTCTGACAAGGCCGGAAAGATCGCCGTCGGCGATCCGATGGACAAAGCGACGCAGATGGGACCGCAGGTTTCCGAAGAGCAACTCAACCGGATCAAAGGCTACGTTGACATCGCGCAGGAAGAAGGCGCGACTGTTTTGGCGGGAGGGAAGTCGCCGCAGTTAGAGGGGGCTTTCCAGAAGGGTTACTTCTTCAGTCCGACGATCTTTGCCGAAGTAAAAAACAACATGCGCGTGGCGCAGGAGGAGATCTTTGGTCCAGTCGTTTCCGTGATCAGTTTCAAAGACGAAGACGATCTGCTCAAGCAGGCAAACGATACGATCTATGGTCTGTCGGCGGGTATCTGGACGCGTGACATTACGCGGGCGCATCGTTTTGCGAAAGAGATCAAAGCGGGAGTTGTTTGGATTAATACCTACAACATGTTTAATGCAGCGTCTCCCTTTGGTGGGTACAAGCAGTCGGGTTACGGACGCGAAATGGGCCGTCACGCGCTCGAGCTTTACACGCAGGTGAAAAGCGTTTGGGTCGATCTGTCGGGTCGGCCGATCGGCTGGTTCGGAAAGTAAGTCAATCCAATCAATAGATTACACAGATTGTTTTCTGCGTAATCTGTGGATATGATCCACCTCTCTCCCGAAAATGAACGCCAACATTTAAGGAGAAGCCAATGGTTGGATTGAAGAAGCCGGCTGTTTTCCTGGTTCTGATAGCCGCGACGCTGTTGTTGACCGCCTGCCCGAGCCAGACAAATATCGCGAAAATCAACGCCGATCCCGATCGTTATCGCGGCAAGGAGATCGGGATCGCAGGCACGGTTACTAACAGTTACGGAATCGCCGGGGCTGGTGCTTATGAGATCGACGACGGTACCGGCAAGATTTGGGTCGCAACCAAACGCGGGGTTCCGTCGAAAGGGGCCCGCATCGGCACAAAGGGTTACGTGCACAACGGATTCAGCTTTGCCGGCCGCAGTTTTGGAACTGTAATGGAAGAGACTGACCGGCGTACCAGAGGCAAATGACCTCTGTGTATTTCTTCGTACATCTGTGGCAAAGACAGAGATCGTTGACCAGTTGGACCAGGAGTTCGGCAAACTCATCCAGAGTCTGAAAGACCTGGTCCAATCGGTGCCGCCAAATCTGCTCTATCGCACTCCACCGGCAGTCAGTATTGGCGAGAACATTCTCCGCAGTGCCGCGGCAATCGAACAGACTTGCGGTGGAATCACCACGAATTTGTGGGACGACCCGTTTGAGTGGACTCTGCCTGAGACACTCTCGAACGCGGAACTGATCGTTGAATACCTGTCGGAAGTTGACCTCGCGCGTCAGCGTGCCTTCAAAGCGATTCTCGACGACAGCGCCCTGAGCAAATACATTTCGGTGCCATCAGGTGAACCGTGCCGGCTGGGCGGCCTATTGCTTGAAACACTTGTACGGGCGAGCGATTATCGGGGCCGTGCGGTGGTTACCAGCAAAATACTTTTTGGCGAAAGCGCTACAGGGTTTATTATCTAGGCCGACGTAGCAGCCCCCTTGGCGAGGAACAATTCCCATGTTTTGTCCGCAATGCGGTCAGCAACAAGTAACTGGTGTGATCAGATTCTGCTCTCGCTGCGGTTTTCCGCTGGATGGCGTTATCCAGTTGCTGAGCAACGGCGGAATGGTGCCCGTCTATCGCGCCCCGGATGAGCCAGTGCAAATTTCGCCGCGCAAAAGGGGCGTCAAACAAGGGGGCATCTTGTTTCTTTCCGGGATCCTGATAGTCCCCATTCTGGCGTTGTTCGCAAGTTTTTCCTCTGCTACGTTTCCACAGATTCTGGCAATTTTAGCGTCCCTGATCTGTTTCCTTGGTGGCCCGCTGAGAATGTTGTATGCGGCGCTTTTCGAAGAAGGCGCACCCCGTCCGCTGAGGCAGTATGGGCCACCAGCCGGGATGCACGTTCCGCCACAGTTTGTACCGCATGCGCAGGCTCCGGCACTGCCACCGCCACCGGCCCGCGCGCCGAGCGGTTGGCGCCGTCCCAACACGGCTGAGCTGGCGAATCCACCCAGCGTCACCGAAAACACCACCCGCTTGCTGGAAAAAGAAGATCGCACCGAGCGATAGCTATATCATCTGAGTAATCTCTGCTTGCCGGTTTCGCTAACCGATCGATTAAGGGAATGGATTCAACGTGAAGGTCCAATCAGCTTTCACGATTGGATGCAGGCGGCGCTGTACGATCCCGCTGAAGGCTACTACAACAGATCTGATCTCAAACGGTGGGGCAGGGAAGGCGACTATCGCACGAGTCCGGAGCGCAGCGAACTCTTCGCCGCCACCTTCGCTCGTTATTTTGCGAAGCTTTACGACGAACTTGGGGGTCCTGCTGAGTGGACCATTGTCGAGTGTGGCTCGGGTGATGGGCGCTTTGCTGAAGGAGTGTTGCGGACGCTGGCTTCGGAGTTTTCCCTGGTGTTTGAGGCGACGCGTTACGTGGTGTGCGATACGAGTGCTGATTCGCTGCGACGCGCGCGTGAGAGATTGGGTGAACTTGAATCGTGCGTAGAGTTTTGTGCTGAAGGTGAGTGGCCGCGCGTTGAGCGAGGAGTTTTCTTTTCAAATGAGCTTCTGGATGCATTTCCAGTGCATCGGGTAGTGAAGAGTGGCGGTGAATTGCTGGAGATGTACGTAACCGTTGGTGCGGACGGCAACTTTGCCTGGGCCAGCGGTCCGTTGTCTTCGCCGCGGTTGGCTGAGTTCTGTCATCCACTTGAGCTCGCTGAAGGACAGATCATTGAGATCAATCCCGGGATTGAAACCTGGTTCGTGAGCGTTGCTGAGAAACTGGCGCAAGGATTTGTGATCACGGCTGATTACGGCGCCGAAGCCGAACAGCTTTACGATTCGCTTCGGCGTCCGCAAGGAACTCTCCGGGCCTTCTCGCAACATGGTTTTGTTGACGACGTGTTGTCCCGGCCCGGCGAGCACGACATCACCGCGAGCGTCAACTGGACTCAGGTCAAGAACGCAGGCGAACGAGTAGGATTGAAAATGGTCGAGTTCCTTGCGCAGGACAAGTTTCTCTTGCAGGCGGGGCTGTTGGAAGTCCTGGAGCAGCGCTTAACAAAGATCGAATCCGAAGCCGAACGCTTGTCTTTAACCATTGGCGCCAGGGAAATGATCCTGCCAAGCGGGATGGCGGCAAGCTTTCAAGTACTAGTTCAACGCAAATGAAAACAGGACTCAGTCTGACAACTGTTTATGTGCTTTTTTGTGGCTAACAAGGAGAGTCAACTTTGCGGCTGATTGACGTTTCGCACAGCATCGAGCATGGAATGGTGACGTACAAAGGTCTGCCTGAACCGATCATCAGCGATCACCTCAGCCGTGAAGAGTCTAAAAAGCGTTACGGCGGCGACGTTGAGTTTCAGATCGGCAAGATCGAGATGGTCGCGAATACGGGAACGTACATCGACAGTCCGTTCCATCGTTATTCACGCGGTAAGGATCTTGCCCATCTTGAGCTCAGCGCAATCGCCAATCTCGAAGGTGTTGTGGCGCGCCTGGAGCACAGTGGTCCTGAGATAACTGCGGACTCTTTCAGCGGGATCGAAGTGAAAGACAGAGCGGTGCTGTTGCATACGGGCTGGGACAAGCACTGGCGCACGGATGAGTATGCCAGTAGCAGTCACACCTTTCTGACTGAAAGCGGCGCCACGTACCTGGCGAAAAATGGCGCCGCTCTGGTCGGCATCGACTCATTCAACATCGATGGAACGAAAGACATGAATCGGCCGGCGCACACGATTCTTCTCGGTCACGACATTCCGATCGTCGAACACCTTTGCGGTCTCGGCGATCTTCCGGACAGTGGTTTCAGATTCTTCGCCGTACCAGCAAAAGTCCGGCAGTTCGGGTCGTTCCCAGTCAGAGCGTTTGCGATAGTAAGTTAGAGGAGAACAGCGCACATCAAAACTTCCTCGCGCAAAGGCGCAAAGACGCAAAGTTCAGACCTCTGGTAGCCCGGAGGGTCATAACTTTGCGCCTTTGCGTCTTTGCGCGAGTAAAAATCTTACTTTGACCCTCGGAGCCCGGCATGAAACTTCTACTTTTAATACTAACGATTGCAGTAACCGCCTCGGCCCAGAGCGCACGTCCATATTTCACGGAGCCCTCCCTCTCCCCGGATCGCAAGGAGCTCGCCTTCGTCTCAGGCGGCGACATCTGGACCGTTCCCTCGACTGGCGGCATCGCCTCGCTCCTCGTCTCCCACTCGGCAAACGAATCGCGCCCACTGTATTCACCCGACGGCCGGCAGATCGCCTTCATCTCCGCGCGCACAGGCAATGGCGATATTTATCTCCTGACACTCGCGACCGGCGAACTCAAGCGCCTGACATTCGACGACAGCGCCGATCAACTCGATGGTTGGTCTCGTGACGGACGCTGGCTCTACTTCTCTTCAACGAGCCGCGATGTCGGTAACCTGAACGATCTGTTTCGCGTCAGCGCGAGCGGCGGCACGCCGATGTTGGTTAGCGCCGATCGCTACACTAACGAATTCTTCAGCGCACCTTCACCCGACGGCAAGACACTCGCTTTCTCGGCGCGCGGGATCGCCTCGGGCCAGTGGTGGCGCAAGGGACACAGCCACATCGACGAAGCAGAGATCTGGCTGTTACGTTCGTTCGATGCCGGCACAGGCACGTACGAAAGAGTGACTCCGGCAGGCGGCGCAAAAGAGATGTGGCCGATGTGGAGCGCGGATGGTAGCACGCTGTTCTACGTTTCCGATCGATCCGATGCCGGCAAGAACAATGGTGCACAAAACATTTGGACCATCACGCCGGGACGATCCGGCGCTCGTCGTCTCTCGAGTTTTACTGACGGCCGCGTATTGTGGCCCAGCATCTCTTACGACGGCCGTGAAGTGGTCTTCGAACACAACTTCGCGATTTGGAAACTCGATACCGAAAGTGGCAAAGCGGCTGAAGTTGCCATCACTCGCCGCGGTGCGTCCGCCGGTCCGGCGATCGAGCGCGTCAGGCTGAGCGATCAAATCGCGGAGTTGCAATTATCACCAGACGGAAAGAAGGTCGCTTTTATCGTTCGTGGCGAGGTCTTCGCGGCTTCGGCTACTGACGGCGGTGACGCCGTGCGCGTTTCAAACAGCTACGGCGAGGAATATCAACTTGCGTGGTCGCCTGACAGCCGCCGCCTCGTCTACATTTCGGATCGCGACGGCGTGCCGCGCCTGTTTCAGTACGACTTCACCGCTAATTCGGAAACGCAACTAACGCGTGATGGCGCGGACGATTCAACACCACGTTTCTCGCCCGACGGGAAGCTGCTCGCATTCATTCGCGGCGCAAAGGAGCTGCGTGTGCTTGATGTTGCGACAAGGATCGAACGCGTCGTCGCGACCGCCTTCTTCGAGCGTCCGCCGCTGATTTCCGATCGGCCTTTTGTCTGGTCGCCTGACGGCAAGTGGATCGCGTACGTACCAATCGCGGAAAATCAGTTCAAGAATCTCAACGTTGCGGCAGTTGACGGAACGAACGGTCGCGCAGCGAGTTTTCTCGCGAACGTCTTTAGCAACAGTGTTTCGTGGAGCCCTGATGGCACGTTCATGCTGTTTGACACCGGTCAGCGAACGGAGAGCACGCAACTGGCTCGCGTGGATCTCGTTCCCCGTACGCCGCGCTTTCGTGAAGATCAGTTTCGCGATCTGTTTCGCGAGGAGACGCCGCGAAATCTGACTCCTTCGAACCGTCCTGAGCCACGTCCGAGTGAGTCGCCGAGCGCTTCACCGAGTCCGGCAGCGTCACCTGCCGATGAGAAGCGGCCTGCACCAAAGCCAGTGCAGGTTGTTTTCGACGGCATTCGCAGACGATTGAGTTTTCTGCCCGTTGGTCTCGACGTGAACTATCAGACGATCAGTCCCGATGGTAAGTGGGCTGCACTGGTCGCAAGCGCCGCGAACCAGGCGAATCTCTACATCTACTCGCTCGACGAGTTATCGCGGGAGCCGGTGGTCGCCAAACAGTTGACTTCCACTCCGGGCTTTAAGCGTTGGGCGCAGTTCTCGCCGGACAGCAAAGAGATCTTCTACATCGAGAATGGCCGCATCGCCGTGGTTAACCTCGAAGGCCGGACACGCCAACTCGCCGTCACCGCCGAACTCGACGTCGATTTCTCACGCGAGAAGATGGAAGTGTTCCGGCAGGGTTGGTCCTACATCCGCGATTTCTTCTATGACCCTGACTATCACGGCGTCAATTGGACCAAGGTGCGGGCAGACTACGAGCCGCTCATAGCCGGCGCGCGCACTCCTGACGAGATGCGAAGGTTGTTGCAGTTGATGGTTGGCGAACTCGATGCTTCGCATCTCGGTGCCTCAGCACCCGGCGGCGGAAATCAACCCATCACCGGTCGCATTGGTTTGCGCTTTGACCGGCGTGAGTATGAGGCGAGCGGCCGTTTGCGTGTTAACGAAGTGATCGCGCTAAGCCCCGCGGC